>JALYOO010000059.1 GCA_030856845.1 Gemmatimonadota bacterium | reverse complement strand
TCTTCAATCCGTCACTTTCGGACGCCGAGAACGAAGCCACCTTCGGGAAGTGCAACAACCCGAACTGGCACGGCCACAACTACACGCTCGACGTCTCGGTCGAAGGGCCGGTCGAGGAGCGAACGGGTTACGTCGTGGACCTGGGCAAGCTGAAGGCGCTGGTCGAGCACGAAGTCGTCGACGTGGTGGATCATCGCAACTTCAACCTCGACGTGCCATTCATGCGCGGAGTGATCCCGACCGCCGAGAATATCGTCGTCTCGTTCTGGAAGATTCTCGAGCCCGCAGTGGCACCGGGGCGCCTCAAGCGGCTCGTTCTCTGGGAAACGGAAAACAACTATGTCGAATACACAGGAGACTGACGAGCTTCAGGAGCTCGTGCGCCGCCAGCTCGAGCTCATCGGCGAGGACGCCGGCAGGGAAGGACTGCTGAAGACTCCGGCCCGCGTCGCGGCTTCGCTGAAGTGGCTGACGCGCGGCTACGAGCGAGACGCGCGCCAGGTTATCGGGGACGCGCTGTTCGAGGAATGCCACGCGAACATGGTAATGGTGCGCGACATCGAGCTGTATTCGATGTGCGAGCATCACATGCTGCCGTTCTATGGAAAGGCGCACGTGGCATACATCCCCAAGGGCCGGATCGTCGGTCTCTCCAAGCTGCCGCGCGTGGTCGACGTGTTCGCCCAGCGTCTGCAGGTGCAGGAGCGCCTGACCGAACAGATCGCCGAGGCGTTGACTGACGTACTCGAGCCTCATGGAGTCGGCGTGGTGATCGAAGCGTATCACCTCTGCATGATGATGCGCGGCGTACAGAAACAGAACTCCAAGACAATAACGTCAGCGTTGCGCGGAGTTTTCCGTGATGACCCGAAGACTAGAGACGAGTTTTTGCGCCTCGCGCATAACGGAGGTTAGTTGCACTCTCCGTCGCTGCATTCCCGCACCGCGCTCGTCACCGGTGCATCGAGAGGCATTGGAGCGGCAATCGCGCGAACCCTCGCGGCAGAAGGGGCGTGCCTACGCTGCGAGCAAGTTCGGAGTGCGCGGGCTGCACGAAGTGCCGCTCGCCGAGTTGCGCGGAAGCGGTGTCCGCGCGAGCCTCATCTCGCCATCGGCGGTCGACACGAATCTATGGGATCCCATAGATACCGAAGCCGCTGATAGTGCCTTTCCGGCGCGCGCATCCATGTCGTCGGCCGCGGAAGTCGCCAGGGCGGTGATGTTCGCTGTCACACGTCCGCAGGGCGTGAACATCGACGAGCTCCGGATGTCGAGCGGCTGAGCGCCTCGGACTCCATGTACATCGAGTTCATCGATCTGCTCCGATGCCCGCAGCCACACGAGGACAGCTGGCTTGTGGCCGCATTCGATGCAATGCACGGGCGCTTCATTGTTCGGGGATCGCTCGGCTGTCCGGTCTGCGGCAACCGCTATGCGATCATCGATGGCGTCGCGATGTTGATTCCGGATGATCCGGCACAGGCCCTCGCCCCCGGCACGGACGAGGTTCGCGGCGACGATTCGGAGGAGGCAGTCCGGGCCGCGGCTATGTTGTCCCTTACCCAACCCGGAGCACTGGTGGTGTTGAGCGGTGACTGCTGCCGGCTGGCGAGCGCTCTCAGCGAGCTCGCGGAGGCGCGCGTGCTCGCTGTCAATCCGAATGTCGGGATTGAGGAAACGGAGGGTCTCGGGGTGTTGCGCTGCGAGGGTGTGATTCCAATCGCGCCTCGCGCCGCCGATGGCTTGATGCTAGACATCTCGGATCCTGCTGTTTTGTCCGCCGCGGCGAAAACACTGAAGAACGGCGGTAGAATCGTCCTGCCGGCGGGGACTGCGCTTCCTCCCGGATTTCGTCAGCTCGCGACCGATGATAAGTATGTCGTCGGCGAGCGAATCCCCGATCTCATCAGTCTCTCGAGGCAGTAACTCCGGTTTCGGCGTAAAGCTCGTCGATCATTTTCTTGTAGTTACGGTCGACGACCTTCCGTTTCACTTTCTGAGTCGGTGTTAGCTCACCTCTCTCAAGCGTAAAGTCATGCTCGATCAGAGCCACCTTCTTCGGAGTTTCGAAATGGGCGAGGCCGACGAGCTGACCGTTCACCTCTTCTTCCATCTTCGACGTGATCGCAGGCATGCGCAGAAGCTGAGCACGATCGGTCCAGATGATGTTGCGCTTCTTTGCCCACCCCTCCAGCTGCTCGAAATTCGGAACCACCAGTATCGACGGAAACTTTCTTTTGTCACCGATCATCACCGCCTGACTCACGTACTTGTTCGTCTTGACGAGATTCTCGATGGGCTGCGGAGCTATGTTCTTGCCGCCGGCGGTGACGATGATGTCTTTCTTGCGGTCAGTGATAGCGAGGAAATTGTCGCGAAGCTCACCGATGTCGCCGGTGTGGAACCAGCCGTCGGCATCGATCGCTTCCGCGGTCGCAACTGCATTGTTGTAATAGCCTTTCATTACGTGAGGACCGCGGGTGAGGATCTCTCCGTCGGCCGCAATGGTGACCTCGACGCCCTCTATCGGCTTTCCCACCGTCCCGATGCGAAAATTCTCCGGGGTGTTCACCGCGATCACGGGCGAGGTTTCCGTGAGGCCATATCCCTCCAGGATGGTCAGACCCGCGGCATAGAAGAACTTGTTGATCTCCGGAGCGAGCGGAGCACCACCCGACACGAAGTACCGAAGCTGTCCACCGGTGCGTTCCTTCAGCTTCGAGAACACGAGCTTCTGCGCCAGGCCGTACTGCCTCGTGAGCAGTGCCCCCGGCGTTCCGCCCGAAAGGCGGATGTCGGCGTATCTGTCGGCGACGCTTCGCGCCCAGAAGAAGATCTTCCGCTTTAGAAAACCGCCGGCCAGCGCGTTCTGCAGAACTCGGGCGTACATCTTTTCGTATAGTCGCGGCACGGAGAAGACGAGGGTCGGGTGCACCTCCTGCAGGTTGACCGGAACCGTGTCGACGCTTTCCGCGTAGCAGATGGAGGTGCCGGTCGCGAAGAACAGGTAGTCGCCGGTCCGCTCGAAGATGTGCGACAGCGGGAGAAAGCTGAGCGCGACGTCCCGATTCTCGAACGGAATCTTGTTGCGCGTGGCGGCGACGTTGGAGTGGATGTTGTCGTGAGTCAGCATCACGCCCTTCGGCGCGCCGGTGGTCCCAGACGTGTAAATCAGCGTCGCGAGATCATCTGGTTTGACGGCGTCGGCGATTGCCTTGTAGCGCTCGACGCTCTCCGATGTTTCGGCCGAGACACCGCGCGCCTCGAGCTGCACGAGTGTCATGTCGGCGAGATCGCCGATGTCGTCGAAGCTGACCACCGACCGAAGCGACGGCACGCTCGCTCGGATGTCTGCGACCTTTCTACCCTGTTCGGCAGTTGAGACGAAAATAGAGACTGTCCCGGCGTCGTTCAGGATATACGCGATCTGATCCGAGGGGAGCGTCGGATATATCGGCACGTCCGTGAGCCCGCTCGTCAGGCACGCGTAGTCGGAGATGGCCCACTCCGGGCGATTCTCCGAGAGTATTGCAACCCGGTCGCCGGGAACGACGCCTATGTCGGCCAGGCCCAGGGCGATGTGCCTTACGCGTTCGGCGATTTCCCGGTGCGAAACCGGCCGGAATTTTCCACCTGCCTTGAACTGGAGTGCATCGGGACGATCGAATCGCGCCACCGCATCGAAGAAAAGTTTGGTCAGGGTTCCGGGAGCCGGGCGCTGCCCGCCGCTTGCGATCACGTTTGTCTCGGTGAGTGCGTTTGTCATGGGGCTCTCGGTTTCAGCTTCAATACCATTCGCACCGGGCTGCCGCGCAGCTGCACTCCGCGGTACTTGACGGTGGCGGCAACGATGACTGAATCGGCCAGCGACGTCAGGCGGGCCGGGTCCAGTCTGATCTTTCTGCCGGCTATGCCCGAGGCGTCACTCGTGTCGAGCAGCGACGCGCGGCCGGCGTCGTTGACAAGCTTCACCAGCGCGGTATCGGTGGTGCTCGTCACCCTGAAGCTGACGACATATGACTTTACTGCGCTGTCGCCGGAGAAGCCATGCAGAATTTTCACCGACAAAGCCGGCGAAACGTTGGCCAACGTGTCGGTGAGTGAGTAAAGCAGGCTGTCGAGCACGTTCTGTCCGGCCACCGTGTCGGGACGCAGCGTCACGTCGAGAGAGATTGCCGCCTCGAGTCCGGCTACTCTTGCAAAGATTCTGGCGGGCGTCGAACGCACGCTGTCACCGCGGACAATGCCGGTAACGCTGTCGACAAGGACTCCGCGGTCGCGGGTGGTGAAGCGCACCGGTGCGTTCGCAATCACATCGCCCTGGAAGTTGAAGGCGGTGACAGTCAGCGGCCGCACGATCCCGATGGAATCCCGCAACGTGTCGCCGAGCACGACTGATGGAGAGGCAACGGTGTCGACGCCGATTGACAGCACTGCCCCCGCATCGGTGGGAATGTCCGTACACGCCACGATCGCCGCTACGACGGCCGCACCCACGCCCATGACAGCTGCGCCGCGGTTCACAGAAATCGTCCACTGAGCTTGGTCGCCAAGTTGATGTAAGCCTGTGACGCGGAATCCGCTGGATTGCGCAGCACGACGGGCTGCCCGGCAGCGAATGCGTCACACGTCGCAGCCGTTCGCGGTATGACGATGTCGAAGACGATATTCGCGGGCAGATGGCGCCGGACGTAGTCCACGACTCTCTGGCTGGCAGGATTGTCAGGTTCGAACATCGTCATCAGAATTCCATCCAGTACGAGCTCCTTGTTGGTCTCCACGACGTCCCTGATACCGCGCAGCATCTGCGGCGTCGTCTGCAGCGCGAGGGGCTCGCACTGAAGCGGAATAATCGCGTGCTGGCTTGCCTCCAGTACACGACGCGTGATCGAACCCATGCCGGGAGGCGAGTCCACCACGACAACGTGACAGCGCGCGCGGGCAATCGCCAGCACCTCCGGCAACAGATCCGTCTCGGCGATGAGCTGCTGGTACGTCGCGTGGTCTGCTTCGTGGGTCACCGATCCGGCGAGGATCACCCGCAACCATGGCAGTGCGGTGGGCAGAATGACTTCATGGAGGGGCTTCTTGCCGTTGAGGTAGTCTGCGAAGCCGGCATGCCCGTGGTCGCGCCGCAGACCCACTCCGTAACGGACCGAACCCTGCGGGTCTACGTCAACAATCAGTGTCTTGAGGCCGCGCCGAGCAAAAGCGGCTGCAAGGTTGACCGCCGTCGTCGTCTTGCCCACTCCACCTTTCTGGCTGACGATGGCGAGCACATCCCCCATCTAGTCGGAAATCTCCGGATACTCTCCAGTTTCCAGCCGGTCACCCGTCGGCACGTCTGTGGTTCGAATGCGGTCAAGCGTTTCCTTGGCATGCTTGATCCACCTGTCAGCTTCAGCGCTGGGCGCGGGAGGATCCATCAGGAATGATTCCAGATGAAATGCCGCGTCGCTCGTCTCGCCGCGTCGCAACAGGAGGAACGCAAGTCCGTAGTGAGCGCCGGAGAGTTTCGGCTGTATCTCGAGCGCTCTGCGGTAACAGCGGATTGCTTCGGTCAGCCGTCCGGTGCGCGAAAACGCAATCGCCATGTTCTGCAGAACACGGTAATTAGTGGGCTCATCGCGCAGTGCGAGTTGATAGGAGGTGAGCGCGGCCTCGTAATCCCCCTGCCGCTCGAGTGCGAGGCCCTCGCTGAGGTAGTCGAGGCGCTTCTGCTCGCTCTTCGATTTCCCGCCGCTGAAGCGACTCCAGAAAGACATCGCTTCGAATCTACCGTCGCTGGCTCTGCAGAGCTAGGTTCCGAACTACATGTCGCCACGCAAGCAAAGTGTCGATCCAACGCAAGGTGTGCTGCACGTCGAATGGCCGTTGTTCGGCGAGCTCTCGCGCGCGTTAGCGTTGAAGGTATCGAGAGAGTACGATCCCGATCTCGTCGTCGGTATTGCAACGGCGGGAGTAATTCCCGGTGCGGTGGTGGCAGCGATGCTCGGGCGCGAGTTCCATTCAATCGTCGTCAGCCGGAAATTCCGCGCCGAGCAGGTTCGCGACACGCCGGCTGTGTTCGGCGCCGCCCCCCACGAAGTGCGCGGTATGCGCGTGCTGATCGTTGACGAAACGTGCGATTCGGGAGACACCATGCGCCTCGCGGTCGGGTCGATCGTCAACGCCGGCGCGAGGGAAGTGAAGACGGCGGTGGGGTTCCGCACGGGAGCATACCAGCCGGACTTCCACGCTCTCGCTACCGCGAGCACGATTGTTCTGCCGTGGGACCGCGAGCTGATCGTCGAAGGTGAGCTGACCCGCAACCCGGCGTACGCCGCCGCGATCGATTCTCGCTGACCGCCGCGGAACAGCGAGGGACAGCCTTGTTCACTTTCGTCCCACAACCGCAACAGCATTTTCAGCTGCTGCCTGTCGTCCCGCTCATTGAGTCCCACTTGTAGTTGATGAGATCGGCGTTGCCAAGCAGAAATCGGCAGCGCTCACTTCCACTGCCCGCGCACTCCGCTTCCAGGACGGCCACGGGATAGCCAGCGATCTTGCCGAAGAACGCGGCCAGCATCCCGGTCGTGATGTGACAGCCGGGCACGTCGCCCGCGGAGTCGTTCGCAGTCTCCCAGCAATTGACGACATCGAGCATCGCCGTACCGTCGGAATCGTCCGACGAGAACGTCACGTCTCCCCAGCCGGCGTCGCGAAAAAAGTGAGACGCTCGCTCGCCGAAATCGGTGAGTGACAGGTCGCCTGGGTCCGCGGTGGACGGCTCCGACGATTCACCAGGAGCGGACTCCTCGAGCCAGTGCTCGAATGCAGCATGCACGGTGGAGCCACCCGCATACCCGGCCTCCCGCAGCGTACGAACGGCCTCGCTTCCACCGTTGCACGCCATCACGGAAACCCGAAGCTTGCGCAGCGTCGGCAGAGCGATGCCTATCAATCGCGAGCTTGCGGTCTCCGTCACGGCCACCTCGACATCGGTCTCATTCCGCCTCCGAAGGAAAACTGCCGATTCTCTGGAGAAGGCCGGCCTCGTCGATGATCTCGACGCCCGCCGACTTCGCCTTTTCCAGCTTGCTGCCCGCGTCCTCTCCAGCCACCAGAAAGGTCGTCGATTTCGATACCGAGTTCGTCACCCGTCCACCAGCCTGTTCGACGAGCTCGGTGGCTCCCGTGCGCGTAAGAGAGGGAAGTGTGCCGGTGATGACGACCGTCTTGCCGGCGAGGGCACCGCCGGCAGCGACCTGGCGGGGTTCGGTGAGATTGACCCCCGCAGCGCGAAGCTTTTCCATCAGGCCGCGAGCGGTATCATTCGTGAAATACGAGACCACACCCTCCGCGATGACTCGCCCCATTCCCCGCACGCTCGTGATGTCATCCACCGACGCTGCTGCGAGAGCATCGAGGTTTCCGAAGTGGCGCGCCAGAAGTTGCGCCGCCGTTGATCCGACGTGCCTTATGCCGAGTGCGCCCAGCAGGCGGGACAACGGCTGTGATTTCGAGGCATCGATCGCGGCGACAAGAGCGCTGGCCCCTTTTTCCGCATATCCCTCGAGCTCCAGGAGCCGCCGCTTTTCCAGAGTGAACAAATCTGCCGCGTCATGAATGAGGCCTGCATCGATCAACTGAGCGATTCTGGAGTAGGACAGTCCCCGGATATCCATCGCACCGCGCGACGCGAAGTGCACCAGGCCTTCAAGCTGCCTTCCAGGACAGGCAACATTCGGGCAGTAGATCGCCACTTCCTCCTCGTCTCTTTCAACAGCCGTACCGCAGGAAGGACACTGCCGCGGCATCTGCCAGGGCTCCCCGCGCGGCTCGCTCTTTTCGGGAACCGAAGCGATGATCTGTGGGATGACTTCGCCTGCCCGCTTAACCTGCACGACATCGCCAACACGAAGATCCTTTGTCCTCACGAGATCTTCGTTGTGAAGCGTAGCCAGCTTGACGATTACCCCTCCGATCTCCACGGGCTGGAGCATCGCGTATGGATTGAGCGCCCCCGTCCTGCCAACGTTTACGCGAATGTCGATGAGCCGCGTCTCGGCGATGTCCGCAGCGAACTTCCGCGCTATTGCCCACCGCGGCTCTCTGCCGCCGATCACTCCGAGCTCGTCCTGGAGAAAAAGGCCGTCGACTTTCACGACGCCGCCGTCGATCGCAAAGTTGAGCTCGCCCCGAATGGTGTGCTCGATCCTGTGCGCCCAGTCGAATACCTCCTCGAGACGCTCGCAACGCGCGCGATGAGGTGCGACGGGAACGCCCCAGCCGACGAGCCGCTCCAGCAGCTCCCACTGTGTCTTGAAGGGCAGCAATGCAGGGTTGGCCGCCGCGGCTGAGTACCCGAAGAATCTGAGCGGGCGATTGGCGGTAACCGCGGGATCGAGCTGACGCAAACTGCCGGCGGCTGCGTTACGCGGGTTTGCGAAGACGGGCTCGCCTGCCTGAACCCGCGCTTCATTCATTTTCTCGAACCTGTCGAACGGCAGGTACACTTCACCGCGAATCTCGATGCGACCCTGCGGTGCGTCACCGAGGAGTCGCAGCGGGACGTCTCTCAGCGTGCGCAGATTCTCCGTGACGATCTCTCCGATACTCCCGTTGCCACGAGTGGCTCCCGTGACGAACAGCCCGTCCTCGTATGTCAGACTGACCGCGGTACCGTCGATCTTGAGCTCGACCGTATATCCGGATGTGGCGATGTCGTCGCCAGCGGCGCGCACAAGGCGTTCTTCCCAGGCCCGCAGCTCGTCGTCGTCGAAGGCGTTCGCCAGTGACAGCATTGGAGCGATGTGCGCATGCTTCTCCAGCTGGCTCTGCGGGGCAGCGCCCACTCTGACCGTCGGCGAGTCCGCGGTCCTCAGCGATGGATCCGCTTCCTCGAGTCCCTGGAGCTCGCGAAACATCAGGTCGTACTCTCGATCCGACAACACTGGATCGTCGAGCACATAATATTCGTGTGAGGCGCGGTTGAGTTGCTGCCGGAGCTCCGTTGCGCGGCCGGCGGGGTCTGTCGCGACCGGTCTATCCAGCCTGCTTGCCGCTTCCTTTTTGTTCGCCGCCGGGTTGGCTGCCATCGTGCCCGCTCTTGTCGGTCTTCCCGCCATTCGCCTCGATGCCAGCGGTTTGCGCGTTGAATTCATCGCTGTCGAAGCGCACCACGCGGTTGCGCCCCCTGTCCTTCGCGACATATAG
>JALYOO010000458.1 GCA_030856845.1 Gemmatimonadota bacterium | reverse complement strand
GAGGATCTGCGCCGCGAGCGACCTGACGCCGCGGTCGACTATTTCGTGGGACCGGCCGCCGCTCCACTGCTCGAGCACCATCCTCTGATTTCACGAATTATCGTCTTCCGCGATTGGGTCGGTGCTCTTCGGACGGTTCGCGCGGGCCGGTACGACTGGATATTGGACCTCCAGTCCAACTGGCGGACCTCTCTGCTGTCATTCGTCTCGGGAGCGCCGGTCCGCGCGGGCTGGGGGGTCTCCATCTGGCACCACCTTTACTCCCACGTTCTGCCCCGGGGCGCAGGGCAGCCTTTGTACGTCGGCTACCAGCGGCAGCTTTTTCTCCAGATGGTGGGCGTCCGCACAGAACGCACGGTTGGCCGGCTTCACCTGTTGCCGGCCGAGCGGGCGGAAGGCGAATCACTCGTTCGCTCGCAGGTTGGCTCGCCCGATAAAGCCCGCGTCGCTTTTACGCTGTCGGCCCGGCGCAGCGACAAGGAATGGCCAGTGCATCGGTTCGCGGAGCTGGCGGCAGCTCTTGGGGAAAAAGGCGTCGAAGCTATCTGCCTTGCAGGACCAGGGGACGATGACAAGGTCGCCGAACTGCGCAGAATCGCATCGAACATCCCGGTGGTGTCCACTCAACCGCTGCGCCGACTCCTCGCTGTGCTCTCGGCGTGTGACATCTTCGTCTCCGTGGACACCGGCCCCGCACATGTCGCGACCGCTCTCGGCGTACCTCGCGTGACGCTGTTCGGACCTACCGATCCGGAAGGCTGGTCCCCGCCAGTTCCCAGCGTCGCGGCCCTGCGGGTTCCAGGCATCATGAATGGCTCCAGCCTAGGCAGAGGGAATTCCGCGGCCACCTCAACGACCGAGAATTCGGTGGACAGCGTTTTAGCAGCAGTCATGAAACTGCTGCGCGCCTTCAGCCCGCGAGACTCGCTGTTATCCGAGCCATCGCCTCACGGGGATTCGGCGCAGCCGTGACCGTTCGACCGAGCACGATGTAAGTTGCCCCGGATGCAGCGGCAGCGTCGGGAGTGACGATTCTCGACTGATCCCCCGTATCGTCTCCGGGCATCCGGATACCCGGAACGAGCAGCTTCAACGCATCCCCATGAGCTGCCGCGACATCTGCTGCCTCCTGTCCACTACACACGATACCGTGCACGCCAGCTGACCGCGCGAGTTCCGCCAGCCGCATCACTTCCTCACGAACGATCGGCTTATCCCTTCCCCACGCTTCGCCGAGCGAGTGGTTGTCCAGTGATGTGAGCACAGTTACCGCGAGTATTCCGCACGCGGAGCCCGCTGCCTCGACCGCCGCCTCCAGCATCGGACGGCCACCCGATGCGTGGACTGTTGTAAGCCGCACGCCCATCCCGGCGACTTTCCTTATCGCGCCGGCGACCGTGTTGGGGATGTCGTGAAATTTGAGATCGAGGAAGACATCACAACCGAAGTCGCGCAGCCACTGGATCACATCCGGCCCGACAGCGGTGAACAGCTCACTGCCTACTTTGTAGAACCTGCATTTTTCATCCAGCGTCTGCACGAGCGTCATCGCGCGTTCCGAATCCGGAAAATCGAGTGCTACGATGGGGATTGCAGTCACGACGGCCACTCCAGACTGCCGACGATGTCGGACAATCGTTGTACGCGATGCGATTCACACCAGTCGCCGAGCTCTCTCAACACGCGAGCGGGGGCACGCGGATCGCGGAGAGCTGAAGTTCCCAATGCCGTCAGCGATGCACCAGCGAGCAGATACTGGACGACATCTGTACCCCGGCTTATCCCACCGACACCGATAAGCGGGACTTTCACCGCCCTGCTGACCTTCCACACGGCGAGCACGCCTACCGGCAGCAGGCCCGGCCCGCTCACGCCACCGTTTCCAAATCCTAGCATCGGCCGACGCGATTCAACGTCGATTGCGAGCCCGGGGATCGTGTTTATGAGAGTAATTCCATCGGCCCCCGCGTCGACTGCGGCGCGCGCCGTGTCGGCGATGTCAGCCAGGGTCGGCGAGAGCTTCACGAACAACGGCCGCTTCGTCGCCGCTCTCGATCGCTGCACGAGCTTCGTGAGTGTGCCGATTTCCGACCCGAACTCCATGCCTCCCGCCCTGACGTTGGGGCAGCTGACGTTCAGCTCGAACCCGTCGACAGGGCGCTGATCGTCGAGCCCCTCGACGACCGTCGCAAAATCCTCGATCTGATTGCCCACGACATTCACCAGCACCCGGGCATGCTGGAGGTTGGCGGCGAGCCAGGGCAGGTCGTGTTCTCTGACTGCGTCGAGACCGGGATTCGCCAATCCCACCGCGTTCATCATCCCGCGATCGAATTCGGCAACACGCGGAGCCCGCGCACCTTCGCGAGGCTCGGGACTGACGGCTTTAGTGACGAGCCCACCGAGCGAGTCGAGTTCCATCACACCGGCGAGCTCGCGTCCATAGGCGGCCGTGCCGGCAGCGAGCAGAATCGGATTCTGAAATTCGAGAGATGCTGCCGAGACGGTGAGTACCGGCTCGGAGCGGTTCAACGCGTGCCGCCCCCGATGCGAGCATCGTAGTGCGCCAGATAATCGATCACCGACCGGGCGATGCTGGCGGCGATCACGCCTTGATTGGCGCGATCGTTCAGATAGACTGCCTCGTCTGCGTTGGTTCCAAAGCCTATTTCAACGAGAACGGCCGGCATGTACGAGCCGCGCAAAACCGCAAAGTTCGCCTGCTGCACTCCGCGATCCTTTCCGGGGTGAAATGTGCGGAATCCATTCTGAATCGTTTCAGCGAGGTCGTTGGATTCGCGCAGATGCTCGTTCTGCGCCATATCGTTGATGATGAAGCTGAGCGGATCGCCTTTGGGTGCGTTTGCTCCGGTTTCGAATTTCACCGCCTCGTTTTCCATTCGCTCCACGCGGCTCGCTTCCTCGGTCTTCGCTTCGGCAAGGAAGTAAGTCTCGTACCCACGCTCGCGCGCAGCGGAGGATCCCCGCCCGCCCGTGGCATTGACGTGGATGGACACGAACAGATCGCCCTTGTTGCGGTTCGCGATGCGCCCGCGGTCCGACAGCGCGATGAGAGTATCGGTCGTGCGCGTCATCAGCACATCGACTCCGCTCTGCCGGAGCTCCTGGGCCAGCAGCCGCGATACTGAAAGTGTGACTTCCTTCTCGAAGATGCGGGGCCCGCCGCCAATGGGTCCCGACATTCCCCCGTCGGGGCCGCCGTGTCCGGCATCGACCACTACGAGGCGGCGCTGCGTTCGTCTGGCCCGTGGCGGGGTTGCGGAAGCTTCTGCGCGTACACCCGGTGCACTCTCGGCCGGCTGAGGCGGCGCTTCGACGACCCGCCTCGCGGCAGTGGAGAAAATCCTGAACTCGCCCGCCGCCACATCGTAGTTGAAGCCCGTCGCCAAACGCGGAATGACGGACGTCACCATCTGATAAGGAATGAGAAACGTATTCCCCGCCTTGAGAGGCGGCAGCGCCATGGGAAGGACTGCGCTGCCCCTCCGTACGAACGGCACACCGTCGACCAGATCGAGGTGAGCGTCGCCGAGGCTGACGCGATAACGCGTTCCGGGGCCGTTGTGAACTTTTCCGCCAAGAGCGGTGGCAAGGAGGTCCGCCCGGACGTACAGGCCGTTCAGAGTCGAGATCGACGGCACGACTCGCACGGCGTCACCATGCCGTATGACGAGGTTGGGAGGCTGCCCGGCCGTCAGCTGCAGGAAAACAAGAAGGGATGCGATCATCGCGTGCGAACTACCCGCTGCATGTCTCTTTCGTCGTCGCGCTTCTTTTCGTC
>JALYOO010000440.1 GCA_030856845.1 Gemmatimonadota bacterium | reverse complement strand
GTGGATTGACCGCGCGGAGCTCGCACACATGGAGCCAACGTTGGGGCACGCCATCGGGGCGGTCCTCAACCCGGACGATGGGTCCGTCGACAATGTGATTCTGCTCGCTGCGCTTTCCGAAGTTCTCTCGCGCACCGGCCGCGTCGACAGGGTCGACGGAAGCGTTGTCGCGATTTCTCGCGAAGGAGGCGCGTGGCGAGCGTGGCTTCGATCGGGGGAGCTCGTCGATGCCAACAACCTGGTGCTCGCACCTGGCGCGTGGGGAAACCAGATCAAAGGTGCGCTCAGACTCTCCAGTGTGACCCCGTCTCGCGGACAGCTGCTGTCATTTCAATCCATTGGACTGAGGCACGTGGTCTACGGTCCACGAGGGTATCTCGTTCCACGATCGTCGGGAGTGACGATCGCCGGCAGTACGATGGAGAGCTCGGGGTTCGATGCCAGCACGACCGACGAGGGGCTGGCAAAGGTCAGATCCGCAGCGGAGGAAATCGCGCCAGGACTTGCTGCGTCAACACTCAAGGGTGCATGGGCGGGTCTCAGACCGATTACCCCCGATATGCTTCCTCTGCTGGGCAGTGACCCCGATGAGCCCGGCCTTGTGTACGCCTGCGGCCATTCGCGCAACGGCATCCTGCTCGCGCCTCTCACCGGTGAGGTGGTCGCATCGATCGTCGCGGGCGAGCCCGTTTCTCATGACCTTTCTCAATTTCGCCCCGCGCGTTTTTAGGATAGATTCTCCGGGACACATGAGCGAAGCGCTATACCAGATAATGGGCCGCCACCGCGCGGACCCGCTCCCGGAGCGCAAGCCGCCGTGGCTCAAGGTAAAGGCGCCCGGTGGACCCAACTATTTGCGGCTCAAGCACTTGATGCGTGAGCTCGACCTCCATTCCGTGTGCGAAGAGGCGCGGTGTCCCAATGTCGGCGAGTGCTGGGAGCACGGCACTGCCACATTCATGATCCTCGGCGACGTCTGCACGCGAAATTGTGCTTACTGCGCAGTGGCTCACGGACGGCCTCCCAAATACGACATCTCCGAGCCGGACCGTGTAGCGGAAGCGATCGCGCAGATGAGCTTGCAGCATGCGGTCATCACCTCCGTCGACAGAGACGACCTTCCCGACTTCGGCGCGTACATCTTCGCCGAGACTATTCGGCAGATTCACCTGCGCGTGCCGGGTTGCTCTGTCGAAGTTCTGGTTCCCGATTTCCAGGGAAGCGAAGCGAGCATCCGTACGGTGCTCGAAGCGCGGCCTGAGATCTACAATCACAACACGGAAACAGTGCCGCGGCTGTATAAGAAGGCACGCCCGGGAGGCCGATACCCGCGCGTGCTCGAGATCTTCCGCGTGGCCAAGCGAATCGCACCGGACATTCCAACCAAAAGCGGAATCATCCTCGGCATGGGTGAGACGATGCAGGAAGTAGTGGCGGTGATGCACGACCTTCGTGCCGTCGACGTCGACATTCTCACCCTCGGCCAGTATTTGCGTCCGTCCGAGAAGCACATCGCGCTCGATCGCTACTACACCCCGGCCGAGTTTCGCAGCCTCTACGATGTCGGGATGTCGCTTGGATTCCGCCACGTTGAGTCGGGGCCTCTCGTGCGCTCGAGCTACCACGCGTGGGAACAGGTTCAGGCGGCGGGCGTGTGACGGACACGCTTTCCTCGTCTGATCGACCGCCTTCCGCGATGCCGCATGCGGCAAAGGACAACGGATCGGCGCCGCGGGTGGATAACGCCGCCCTTCGCAAAGACCTGTTACGCTCGATGCTGCTGCAACGCCGCTTCGAGGAGCGCTGCGCCGAGGCGTACGCGCTGGGAAAGATCGGCGGATTCTGTCACCTCTACATCGGACAGGAAGCGATCTCCGCAGGTACGATGTCGGTTATCAGGCCGGACGACTACATCGTGACGTCGTATCGCGATCACGGACAGGCGATTGCCAGAGGGATGACTCCGCGGGTCGTCATGGCGGAATTGTTCGGCAAGCGCGACGGCTGCTCTCATGGGAAGGGCGGCTCGATGCACTTGTTCGACAAGAGCCTCAACTTCCTGGGCGGTCACGGCATCGTGGGTGGCCACATCCCTCTGGCGGCCGGGGTCGGATGGGCAATCAAGTATCGCAAGGGAGACCAGGTCTGCATCTGCTTTTTCGGAGAAGCGGCAGTAAACATCGGCGCATTCCATGAGGCACTCAACATGGCCTCGCTGTGGAGTCTTCCAGTGGTGTTCGTGATCGAGAACAACCGATACGGAATGGGCACTGCGATCTCGCGCGCAACGGCAAACGAGGATGTCTCGGTTCGTGCAGCGGGGTACCGGATGGTGGGTGAATCCGTCGACGCTCAGGATGTGTTCGCGGTACGCGATTCCGTCGGGCGGGCGGTCGAACTCGCGCGCACGGAGCAGCGTCCCACGCTGCTCGAGATGCGCACGTACCGGTTCATGGGCCACTCGATGTCCGACGCTGCCAGCGGAACCTACAGGTCGCGTGAGGAGCTCGAAGAAAACATGAAACGCGACCCGATTGTCGTACTGCACGATCTCATGCGTGGCGCCGACCAGCTCAGCGATGGAGAGTTTTCTAGCCTGGATGAGGAGCAGAAAGCGATCTGTCAGGATGCGTGGGACTTCGCCGAGGCGAGCCCTGAGCCTTCTGTCGAGACGGATCTCTGGTCCGACGTGCTGTCCGAGACGACGAGCTGACGATGGGCGTACTCACCTACCGCGACGCGCTCACGCAGGCGCTGCGCGAAGAGCTCGTACGCGATGAGCGTGTGTTCCTGATGGGCGAAGAGGTGGCACAGTACAACGGCGCCTATAAGGTTTCGAAAGGGCTGCTCGACGAGTTCGGCCCCATGCGCATCGTCGATACGCCAATCACCGAGCTCGGCTTTGCCGGGATTGGAGTGGGATCCGCAATGGTTGGCCTGCGGCCGATCATCGAATTCATGACCTGGAACTTCGCGTTGCTGGCGCTCGACCAGGTGGTCAACGCCGCCGCCAAGATGCTGTACATGTCGGGCGGCCAGTTTCCCATGCCGATGGTATTCCGTGGCCCGAACGGTTCAGCGCTCCAGCTTTCCGCGCAGCATTCGCAGGCTTGGGAGAGCTGGCTCGCTCACATCCCCGGACTGAAAGTTTGCACTCCGGCAACGCCGGCCGATGCGAAGGGATTGCTGAAGTCCGCGATCAGGGACGACAACCCCGTAGTGTTTCTCGAAGGCGAGATGCTGTACAACACCAAGGGCGAAGTGCCCGAGGGCGAGCACATTGTTCCGATCGGCAAGGCCGAGGTCAAGCGCGAAGGCAGCGATTGCACCATCGTCGCTCATGGAAAGATGGTGCTGGTGGCACTGCAGACGGCGGAGACTCTCTCCAAGGAAGGAATTGCTGCCGAGGTGGTCGACTTGCGTACGGTGAGGCCGATGGACGTCGAAGCGATCAGCGTCTCCGTTCAGAAAACGAATCGCGCGGTCGTACTCGAGGAAGGTTGGGAGATGTGCGGGGTTGGTGCGCAGGTTGTGGACTTCATTCAGCGCGAGTGTTTTGACGACCTGGATGCACCCGTAATTCGCGTTCATCAGGCCGATGTGCCCATGCCTTACTCGAAGGTGCTGGAAAAGGCGGCGAAGCCCGATGCCGCGAAAGCGATCGCTGCGGTGAAGAAAGTCATGTACCTCGACTGAACCAAATGGCCACCAAAGTAGTGATGGAAGCGCTCTCGCCGACGATGGAGGAAGGGCGTCTCGTCAAATGGCTGAAGAAAGAGGGCGATGCCGTCA
>JALYOO010000435.1 GCA_030856845.1 Gemmatimonadota bacterium | reverse complement strand
GGGTAGGGATTCGCGAGGTCACAATCAGGTGATTTCCTTTCTGACAACCTCGCGGAGCAGGGCCCGCAGGATGCTCAACTTTTCAGGATCGAGTCTTTGAAGCGGGACCGCTTCCTTTCCGAGGCTGAACCCGGCCGCCTTCATTTGGTGGCGCATTTCTTCGGGCACCCGGCTGCCGATTCCATACGAGCTACCGCGGAGCCGGGGAGATCTCCGGGAAGGTCTCGAGTACACGCTTCTCGAGTCCCATAACCTCGCGGTCGGCGTCGTTCAGTTCTTTCAGGCCCGTTTCGAGCTTCGCTTTTTCCGTCTCCAGGAACCTCTCGTAAGGCGCGATAACTTCAAGCAGCTGGTGCTCGTAGCGCGCGAGCTGCTCCTCGAATTTCGCGCGCAGCAGTGCCGCGAGGTCTTCGTTCAGCTTCGCGATCTTCGATTCGAAGTCATCGATCAGCTGACGCCGGCGGTGCGGAATGATCAGCCAGCCCGCAATCGCGAACAGAGTCGCCGTCAACACACCGGTCACATCCAGTGCTGCAGTGGTAAAGGCAGCGACGAGAATGCCGCCGAGTCCGATGGCGAGAACGTTCACGCCGAAGGCGCTGGTTACGGCGGCTTTCACCGAATCCACTATCTCCCGGGCTTCCCGATCGGTGTCGAACTCGCCCAGCCGCCGTTCGACAGGCTCGCGCAATTTCCCGAACAGCTCTTCCCGGTTGTACTGGAACTCGGTGTCACCGTGCGGCGCGAGCGCACCGGTTTCGCGAAGGCGCGCGGTGTGTGCATCCAGCTCGACAAATACGCTTCGCCAGAGCTTGAGATTCCGCTGTACCGTCCAGTCCACCATCCGGTGGACCACTTCTTCGATCGCGTGCGGCGCATCGGCGACTACTTCGGCCCGAAAGCGGTTCTCCACCGCATCCTTGTTGCGCAGGAAGTTGGCGTTGCCGATCCGGATTGTCCGCTCGAACCACGACCGGCCGCGTCTCTCCAGCTCGTACAGGACGTTGCGCACTTCGATCAGATAGCGCTCCGAGTCGCTGCGCATTTCCCGCATGTAGGCGTCCAGCTGATCGCGAATGGATCGAAGAACCCTTGCGTCCTCGTGCACTACCAGCAAGCGAGTGTCGAGAGCGGCCACGTTTCCCTTTAAGAGATGCCGCAGGACTCCGAGCGGCGACAAGAGCTTCAGTCGCACCCGATCCGTCTCACGCAACGTCTCGAGTACGTAGCGCTCGAGCGCAGGATATTCGTTTCGTGCGTCGGCAGCGGGAACATCCGCGTTCGCTTTTGCCGCGAGCTTTCCACGGAGCGCCTGAAGCGCGCTGATGAGATAGAGAGTCGGCGCATCAGCACCAAGCCGCGCCGTTACCTCCCGGGTGAGATACTCGCGCACACGGTCGAGCTGCTCGTCGGAGTTGCGGCGATCCACTCCGTTGATGACGAACACGACTTTCTTGCCCCACTCACGGATATGCGCCAGAAAGTCCAGCTCGCTCGCGGTGAGCGGCTGCAGCAGGCTGGTCACGAACAGCACGAGATCCGCGCGAGGCACGAACTGCCGCGTGATCTCCTCTTCCATCCGCTCGATGGAGTTCGTCCCCGGAGTATCGACGATGTCGAGATCGCGCAGCACGTCGAGCGGGTAGTGATACAGCAGCACGTTGTCACCGATCGTCTCGGGCGGCCCTGCTTCGCCGTGCCGGAGAATTGAGATCGCTCTCGTGGTCGGCAGGTCACCCATCGCGAAGACTTCGTCGCCGAGCAGCGCGTTGATGAACGTGCTCTTGCCGCTGTTGTACTCGCCTACGATGACGAGAAGGAACAGCTCGTCCATCTCGTGAACGAGGGAAGCGAGTCGTTCGAGGTCAGCGCGCGGCCCGTCGCTGCGCGACAGCGCGTCGCGCACGCGGAGAACGAGCCGGCGCTCGAGGGCTACAAGCTCGCCCTGCTGTCGTGTGAGGACCTGTTCCAAACTGTTATGACCGCGACTGGTACAAACGCATCGCACACTCCAGGTTTCAGACGGGAGCCAGCACTATTCCTGCGCGGCGAGGTGCGAGTTCCATGCCCGCATCGGGTCGCGCCATGCGACTGACGCGACCCCGATGGCGAGCTATCGCGCGCCAACATGGTGAAGGAGCCAGCTTAATGCAAAGCGATCCTCGACAGCCGAATGCCGATGTAGAGGGAAAGGATGGAATCCTGGTGATTCGCGGGGCAGAGTCCACGCGCGCCTGGAACGGCATCCGGTACAAGACCGGACTGTCGGCGAAAAACGTCGGCGCCCGGAAGCTGTCCATGAATGTGGCGACAATCCCGCCGGGCGGAGTCGCGTACGCCCACATTCACGTCGATTTCGAAGTGATGCTCTACATCCTCGAGGGGCGTGTCCGGCACGAGTACCGGCCGGACCTCGCGACGACGATCGAAAATCAGGGCGGCGACTTCATTTTCATCGAACCGGGGGTGCCGCACGAAGTCTGCAACATGAGCGACACCGAACCGGTCGTCGCAGTCGTGGCACGGTCGGACGCGAGCGAATGGGAGAACATCGTGGATTACCCGAGCACCAGGCGTCAGGGAGGATAGAGCCTATAGGGTGCCGCCTCACTGAGAAAGCGAGAAGCGGCGATGCGCCACCGATCGAGCAGTGCCTCTATCGTCCCCTGTCGTACCGCGTTCCGCAGCTCGCGCGAGCCGGACAGCTCTTCGATGCCCACACCCTTCCATTGAAACGCCCTCGGATGGCGCCGGTAAATCTCTCGCAACAGGTGAGCTGCCGCATCCGTTGACCTGAACGCATCCCTGTCGATGACGGTGATCTGCACCATCGGAATGGTGAGGCCTCCGTATTTTTCGCCCCTGCCGATACGTCGCCTGACCGCATCGACGCGGAAGCCGGGCAGCCGCTTCGCATTCATGTCACGCGCGATTGCTGCCGCATCGGTCATCCACGGCGCTCCAATAAGTCTGAACGGAGTATCGGTGCCGCGCCCCTCGCTCACATTCGTCGCCTCGAAAAAGCTCATTCCCGGATAAAGGAGTGCCGCGTCCGCGCTGCGGATGTTCGGCGAGGGGTTTACCCAGGCGAGTCCCGTGGCGTCCCACCACATCGACAACCGGTATCCGCGCATGGGCACGACGACGACATCGGCGTCGATCTGTTTCGTTCCTGCCAGATAGAGCGCGAGCTCGCCGGGAGTGAGTCCGTAGCGCGGCGGCACGTTGTGAAGGCCAGTGAAAGTGCGGTAGCGTCGCTCGATCAACCCGCCTTCCGCCCTGTCGGCTCTGATCGGATTCGGACGATCCAGCACGATCAACCGCTTGCCGGATTTCTTCGCGGCTTCCGCCGCAAGTGTCATCGTCCACACGTACGTGTACATCCGCGCGCCCACGTCCTGGATGTCGTACACGAGGATGTCAACGTCTGCGAGCATCTTGCGCGTCGGGAGTCTGGTCTCGCCGTACAGTGAATGGATGCGAACACCTGTGGCGCGGTCCGTTTCCGAAGCGACCAACGCTCCACCTTTGGCAACTCCGCGAATCCCATGTTCAGGCGCGAAGATCGCGGCGAGCGTGGCCCCTGGCGCCTTGTGAATGAGATCTATCGTGCTGCGCCCGCGCTCGTCTCTTCCGGTGTGATTGGTGATCAGACCGATACGCTTGCTGCGAATCAGATGGAGAGAATCTTCGAGGAGAACGGTGATGCCGAGTCCGACGGCTACCGCGCGCGTCAAAGGTCGCGCAACCGGCGCGTGTACCTTCGCGGCCTCGGCCGGCCTCGAGCTCTGTGGGTCGTCGCCTGCGATTGCGGGGCTGCACGCGACAAGTGTCGCAACCGCCGCGATCCGGAGGCCGATGCGTATCAGACCGGTGTAGAGCGCCCTGGGAAACGCGCGAAGCCGGGTAAACGAGCGAATGCTGTGCATCCCGTCGAATCTACTACGGGCCGCATCGGTCAAGCATCGAGCATCCGCGCGTGGTGAGGTCAATTTCGCCTATGACCCACAGCGAATGGGTTTGGACCGCGGATTGAGGACGCATGCGAACTCAGGACGAACGGCAATCGACGATCGACGACTTATCGAGGGATGAGGACAACCGCGGCACTGCGCGGGTCTGCAAGGGGGGCCTGAATCTCGCATCGCGAATCGACATGCAAAAACATGTGATGTGCGCCGCAGCCATCGGATCGATGGCCATCGCTGGGGCGGTAACCGAGGCACCCGCACAAAGCGGTCGCAAGAGCCAGCTCGCCACACTCAGTCAAATGGTCGGCGATACGCGCATCGACATCGTCTACCGTCGCCCCGTCGCGCGAGGGCGCGACCTGTTCGGAGGCATAGTGCCCTGGGACCGCGCATGGTCGCCGAGCGCAGACAGCGGAGCCCTGTTCACGACCAGCACCGCCGTCGACGTTGCCGGTTCTCGGTTACCCGCCGGCCGGTACAGCGTGTGGATGATTCCACAGCGAGACAGCTGGACGATAATCTTCAGCGGGGCCCAGCCCGTTTTTCATCTGCCCTATCCCGCGGGAAAGGACGTACTCAGGGTACGCGTTGCGCCGCGCAACGGAGATCACATGGAGACGCTCGCGTTCTACTTTCCCATGGTTGATGGCGATTCAGCCATGCTCAACATGCATTGGGGGAAGACCGTCGTGGCGGTCCCTATTCGATCACGGTAGGCGCATCACCTGATGTCGGCTCGCCGCCGTCGGGTGTTGCGACCTTCGTGTCGTCCCGCCCTTCGTCAGCGCGCTTCTCCTCGCGCACGTCGGGCAGCGCGTCGGCACTTATCCATCCCTGCTCGACCGCGTGCTTCGCCGCGCCGAGTGTGTCTTCGCTGAGGACGAGGATGGACTCCGCCGCCAGTACTTCGCCAGCCAGTCGCTGGATACTCGCGGACCGCTCCGCACTTCGAGTCACATCGCGAATGTAGATCGCCTTGACGCGGCTCGGAAACTCGCCGACGATCTGACGATAGATCTCCGGGTCATGCTGGCTCGTGTCGCCGATGAGAATGAAGGAGCGATCCTGGTACAGCTGCATGATGTTGCGGATCGCGACGCCCTTGTGATCAAAGTGCCGGCCAGACGCGAATGAACCGAACCCGACGTCCCAGTCCCGAAGGAGCAGCGGACCTTTTGGAATTCTCTGGATGTCCATGAACTCCGAGATGACGTCGCTGATGTTCCAGGGACTGCTCGAGACGTAGAAGATGGGGTTGGCCTCGTTGCCGGATGCTCCCTCTCGCAGCGCGCGGTAGAATCCGGCGACGCCGGGAAAGGGAAGACGCGTTCTGGCGTTGCCGAGCAT
>JALYOO010000429.1 GCA_030856845.1 Gemmatimonadota bacterium | reverse complement strand
GCACCCGAGCTGGCGCAGGCGCTGGGCCCCGAGCGCTTCCTGCGGGAGATCGAGATCGCGGCCCAGCTCAGCCACCCCCGCATCGTCCCCCTGCTCGATTCCGGCTCCGCGGACGGCCTGCTGTTCTACGTGATGCCGTTCGTGGAAGGGGAGTCGGTGCGGCAGCGCCTCGTCCGCGAGAGGCAGCTGCCCGTCGACGATGCCCTCGAGATCAGCCGGCAGGCGGCGGCAGCGCTGGCGTACGCGCACAGCCGAGGGGTCGTACACCGGGACATCAAACCGGAGAACATTCTCCTCTCCGGCGGCGAGACGCTGGTGGCCGATTTCGGGATCGCGCGGGCGGTGGAGGCGGCCGGCGCGTCGCGGCTCACCGAGACCGGGCTCGCGGTCGGTACCCCGACGTACATGAGCCCCGAGCAGGCGGCCGGCGAGATGGACGTCGACGGCCGGAGCGACATCTACTCGTTAGGCTGCGTGCTCTACGAGATGCTCGCCGGCGAGCCGCCGTTCACCGGTCCCACCGCGCAGGCGATCACGGCGCGCAAGCTGGGCCACCCGGCGCCAAACGTCGCGATGGTGCGCGAGAGCGCCCCGCCGGCGGTTGCGGAGGCGGTGCGCAAGGCGCTGGCGCCGGTACCGGCCGACCGGTACGCCACCGCGACGCAGTTCGCGGAGGCGCTCCGTCCGCTGGGAGAGTCAGCCCGCGCCCAACACCGCGAGCCGGTCGCCGGCAAATCGTGGGGGCGGGAGCGGGCGCTGTGGCTCACGCTCGGGGCGGTTGTGGCGCTGCTCGCCGCCTTCGGCGCGCGGTGGTGGCCCTGGGGGCGGGCACCCGATCCCGCGGCGCCCGTGCGGGCGGTGGTCAGCCTCCCCCCGGGAGTGAGGGTGACCCGCGGACCGGGGTACCCCACGTCGTCCGTGGCGCTGTCGCCGGACGGCCGTACGCTGGTCATCGCGGGAACGAGCGCGGACGGGCAGCGGCTCTACCGGCGGCCGCTCGATCGGCTCGAGGCCACTCCGCTCGCCGGCACGGAGGGCGGATCGAGTCCGTTCTTTTCGCCGGACGGCGCCTGGATCGGGTTCTTCGCCGACGGAGGCCTGCGGAAGCTCCCGGCCGGCGGGGGCGCCGCGGTCGACATCGGCACGGTGCCCGGATTCCTGGCCGGTGTGAGCTGGAGTCTCGACGACCGAATCGTGTTCGGGTCCGGTGTTAGCGGACCCGTGTACGCCGTCGGCGCGGGAGGCGGCGACGCCCAGCGGTTGACGCGATTGGAGGGAAGCGAGATCGGCCACCGCCACCCCCAGATCCTGCCCGACGCCCGCACCCTCCTGTTCGAGACGGGCGGACGCATCTATGCGGTCGACCTCACCACGGGCCGCCGAGCCGTACTGGCGCCAGGCACCTCGCCGCGCCACGCCGCCAGCGGCCACCTGATCTTCGGCCGCGGGACGACCCTGCTGGGCGCGCGGTTCGACCCGGCGCGTCTCACGCTCACCGGACCGGCCGTGCCGCTCGTCGAGGGCGTCGCGCGCGCGGGGGCCCCGGAGATGTTGCACTACTCCATCTCCCGCAGCGGAGCGCTGGCCTATGTGCCGGGCGCCATGGCGCACGAGCTCGTGCTCGTGGACGCGGACGGGAAGGAGCGGCTCCTCACCGGCGAGTGGCTGGCGTTCGAAAACCCGCAATTCTCCCCGGACGGAAGGCGCCTCGCGGTGGCAACGGGCCGCCGGCTCGGCGATCCCGCCGACATCTGGATCCACGACCTCCGCACCGGAGCCGCGTCGCGACTCACCTTCGAGGGCGGCCGGGCGCCGGTGTGGAGGCCGGACGGCGCGGCCGTGACCTTCTCCAAGCTGGGCGACCGGCGGGGCATCTACACCAAGGCCGCAGACGGAGGCGGGGACGCCGAGCTTCTGCTCGCGATCGATGAGTTCCATTGGCTCGTCGGGTGGACTCCGGACGGCCGCTCACTGGCGTTCGGCGTCTTGGAGCGCACGAGCGAATCCAAGACGCTGTCTTCGATCGTGTCGCTCACCGCCGGCGAGTCCCGCCGGGTGGTGGGACCTGGGTCCATCTGGGGCGGGAGGCTGTCGCCGGACGGCCGATGGCTGGCCTACTACACGCTGGAGTCGGGGCGCTTCCAGGTATTCGTCACACCATTCCCCGGGGGTCGGGCGCGGTGGCTGATCTCGGAGGAGGGGGGACGTGACCCGACGTGGGGGTCCGACGGCACGGAGGTGTACTACCGGAGCGGCGACCGCCTCGTCGCGGCCCGGATCGATACGACCGCCGGCGTGCGCGTACTCAGGAGGCGGCTCGTCCTCGCGCCGTTCTCGCCGCCGCTGTACGACGACTACGACATCCACCCCGACGGCCGCACGCTCACGCTGGTCCGCCCCCGCGACGAATCCGGTCGCGATATCGTCCTCGTGCTCGACTGGTTCACCGAGGTCCGACGCGCGGCGGGGCGATAACTGGTGGCTCAATTCAGTGGCGTAGCAGTGTCTGTGTACGGAGCGAACGGACGCACGGGGCTTCCGGCTCCGGCGCCCTCGGCAGGCGTCCCTCGGCCCTCGTTTTCCGCATGCTCCGCTCCTCTCTCGCGCGAGATCCGCGGCATCCCGCTTATCGTGTTTGCGCTGCACGCCGGACCGTTTCGGAATGAGCGACGGAGCGATGACCTCGCACACGTAGCCCCACTCCTTCATCGCTCGGTGGAGCACATACCCGGCACCGCTCGCCTCGTAGCACGCTCGGATCTCGCCGTCTCGTGCGACTCGCTCGAGCCATCGTTTCAGCTTGGGCAGCTCGTTTGGCAACCGGTCGAAGCGTGTCGGCGTCTTCGCCCCGTCTGGCAGGACCGCGATAGTGATGGACTCCTTGTGCACATCCATGGGCGAGTTTCGGGGCTAGTTTCCCCCGGCTTATTCCGTTTTATTGCCGTTTCCAGCTCGGCTTCAGCTTTCCGTCACCGCCGAGAAACCGGTAAATTCGTCGAATCTGAGACGCCCAGAGCCAGCTTTCGGATCAGAAGGCTGGGGGTTCGAGCCCCTCCGGGCGCATTGACGGTCGCCGCCGCTCAAATTGTGATCCACTCTCCGCACTCCATTCCGGAAAAGAATCCATGCAGCCACACCAGAATGTATTCACGCCCGAAGAGGCCGCTGCCTGGTCGCGGGATCTGTACGAGGATGGCGTGGACAGGATGGATGCCGCCCGTTTTGCGTCAGTGTTCACCGACGATGCGTGGCTTCGGTTCGCCAACAACGAGCCCGTGATCGGACGGCAGGCGATCGAGGCCGCGATCGCCTGGTTTTTCACCACCATTGGGAGTCTCAGGCACGAGGCCGCTGGCACCTGGTGCCAGGGTGACGCGGTGATTCTCCAGGCGAACGTTACGTACGACCGTAAGGACGGCGGTGAAGTCACCGTGCCGGCGGTTACGATCTTCCGGTTGAAGAGGTCTGAAGAGGACCCCTCGGCTCCCCCAATGGCACACCGATGTCAGATGTTCGTCGACCTGACTCCTCTGTACGCTCCAGCGCCAATCTGACTCCGCGCCGGCACCGGTTCGTGAGCGTTGCGCGCGGCGCTCGACGCACATTGTGGCCACACGACATGAGACGTCAATGTCTGCTCGCGTTGTCGATCGCCGGGCTGACAACGAGCTGTTTCAGCGAGCCGACGTCGCCTTCGCGGTCAGCCGCCCCACAGAGCGACGTGCCGCGCAACGCCATCGCACTGGTCGAAGTGTCGACTGTCGCCGCTCTGCGCGCCGCGATCAGGGATGCAGAGCCCAACCAGCGCATCTTCATAGCGCCGGGCACGTATGACCTCGGCAATCAGGGACTCCGTGTCGAGAGCAAGCGCGACCTCGAGATATTTGGATCGGGTCGCGGAAGAACGATGTTGCTGCTCGGTCCTGATGTTCTGACCGGTATCAACACGCCCGGCAACATTCAAGGCCTCAGCATCGCACACATGACCATTCGGGGCACGCTGCCATCGAATGTTCAAACTACCGCGATAGGCACCGGCGACGACCGCGTCTCCATGACTGGCGTCCGCTTCTTCGATCTCGAGATAGCCAATGTTGCGGTCGGCATTAGCACCGTGAGTCCTAGAGGCGGGCAGTGTTCCGATATCAGCATCACCGGCAACTATCTCGACAACATCCAGGATTTCGTGCTCCCGGGGGGCTTCACCCGCGGGTCGGGATACGGAATTCACAACGAGAACTGCTGGCGCGTGCGCATCGCTGACAACGTGATCCGGAACGCCGATCGCCACTCCATCTACCAGGCATTGCAGAGCGGCTACGGCGGAACCGGCGTGGTGATCGAGAACAATCTCATCATCGACCATGCAACGACGCCATCGATCGATCGCGACTATCTCATCGCACTTTCCGTTGCGCGCTCGCAGAACGTCGTCGTTGCACACAACGTCATCGTCGCACCAGCACACGATGCGCTCGGACTCGAAGGCTACGAGCCGGGCGCCGAAGGACTGCGCGGACCAGTGAGGGATATCTACTTCATCGGCAACACCGTCCTCGGCGCGAAAGGGTCGGACGTCTATCTGACGCAGCCGTGGTCGTGGGTGTTCTGGGGAAACCGGTTTGCGCATCGCGATGCGGGGACTACGAACGTCGCCAGAGTTTCGCGGGTCGACGCGGGACTGCATACCGTCCTTACCGATCCGGCTGCTTTTCCGCAGACGCAACGAGTGGCCGCCGCCACGCCATTCACGGCAACGTACATCATGCAAGCTGGCAAGCTCCACTCACTCTGGAGCGGATACTCGAGCTTTGCGAGTACGTCACCCGGATTGTGGGCACGGTCGACGATGCCCGAATCCTGGCCCGGATTTCAGGATATGACCGCCGGCAAGGGCCACATATACGTGCTTGCGGACAACCGCGTTACCGAGGTCGTTCCGGGCAGCTGGTCTCGCCGCACGGCCCCCTTCACCCTCACGTCGGTAACCGGAATGGGTTTCGCGGGAAGCTCTCTTTACGTTGTAGCCGATGGAAGAATTCACCGGATCGATCCCACTAGCTGGTCGGATCAGATCGTTGGTCCCGCGCTCAGCGGCCGTATCAACGGCGTGACCCAGCATGCGAACGTTCTCTACGTAATGATGGACAACGCCGTCACTTCGATCGACCTCTCGTCCTTGTAATCACGCCATGCGCAATTTCGCGGTCATCCGCGCGGTGAGCGCCCTGGCCCTCGCATCGTGCGGCGATTCTCCTTCTGCGCCGACGTTTGGAACACCCGCGACAATGCTGATCCTCGAGGCGCCGACCCAGATCGGCGTCGCCGGCCAGCCTGCTCCGGCAGTTCCTGCAGTGCTGGTGCTCGACGCCGAAAATAAGCCTGTCGGGGGCATCGCGGTTACCTTCGTCGTCGGTCCCGACGGAGGATCGGTGACCGTACCGAGCGCCACGACAGATTCGCGAGGCAAGGCGACTCCTGGCGCCTGGACACTCGGCGCAACGTTTGGCTCTAAGACGCTCACCGCCACCGCCGGCGGCGTGGCGCCTGTCGAGTTCAGCGCCACCGCGATTGCACCCGATGCCGGTGTTCAGGCATTCCTCATTACCGACGCCGCGGGAGATACGATCCCGACGTCCGCGTCCGGCTTCATGAAAGCGCACGACGTTGTGAGCGTGCGAGGCGATTTCAAGCGCGACTCGCTCATCGTCACCTTCACGTTCACAGGGCCGGTTGGGCCCATTTCGGCAGGTGTTCCTGCAGCCCTTGGCGGGTATCTCGAATTCGACACCGACGAGAGCGGTGTGACCGGCATCGTCCCCTCGGGGAACGCGTTCGGCGGCAGTGCCAGCCTGGGAGTGGACTATCAGGTAAACCTGTTCGAGGCCACCGGCAGCAGTGCCACCCTGCACGCAATTGCGACCGGGGCCACCTCTACAGTGTCAGCAGCCTTTTCGGGCAGCACGATGGTTCTGCGAGTTCCCATGCGTCTACTCGGCAATGACGACGGCAGATTCGCCGTTGTGGGTATCATCGGCACCATCGAGCGCCCCACTGATTTCTTTCCGAATACGGGCGGAGGTATCGCAAGACCCGGAGGCTAGTGGCACCCCAATTGCTTTTTGTCGGGGTCCACTGTCAACGTTAAAGCCGTCCGGAGAAATCGTATGGAAATGGAAACACTGAAGGACCTCTATGTAGAGGAGCTGAAGGATCTGTGGAGCGCTGAAAAGCAGATCGTCAAGGCGCTACCCCGCATGATCAAGGCAACATCGCACCCCGAGCTCAAGGCGGCTTTCGCCCGGCACCTGAAGGAGACCGAAACGCACGTCAAGCGCATCGAAGGCGTGTGTGACGAGCTTGGAGTGAGCCCGCGTGGCAAGAAATGCATCGGCATGGAAGGCCTTCTCGAGGAAGGCGCGGAGCTCATCAAGGAGAAGCCCGATGCCGACGTGCTCGACGCTGGTCTGATCGCTGCGGCGCAGCACGTCGAGCACTACGAGATGGCGGGCTACGGCTGCGTTCGCACCTACGCGCGCCAGCTTGGATACGAGGCGCAAGCGAACATTCTTCAGACCACGCTCGATGAAGAGGGAAGCGCAGACAAGCTCCTCACTCAGATTGCCGAAAGCTCCGTGAATCTAGAAGCGGAAGCCTGAGCGTTTCATCAGCGGGAATCGTGTCAAGAGCAGATCACGATTCCAGGTAGCACGCTCCGATCGTAACGCGATCGGCTTGCACTGAAAGGCCGGCCTCGAGCCGGTCTTTTTGCACTAGAACAATCCCGGTACTCCTAGCTCGAGCTGGTCCGGAGGAGATGCACCGAGCTTTGTCACCGACGTTGCCGGAGCGATGCACTCGGCGGAGTCATTCAACGGACTGTTCACGAGGCGGCTCACTTCGTACGTCTGGAGATCTGCTCCCTCGTAGGGCTTCAGAAGCGCGAGAAACGTCGCCTCGTCCGAAGTCGGGTCCATCCACTTTTGCATGGAATCAGTGGTGAGCATCGCCGGCATCCTGTGATGATAGGCGGAGGCCATCGTCGACGCCCGCGTCGTGATGATTGTGCAGGTATCGAGGGGCTGGACGCCGCCCTCCCAGCGGTCCCACAACCCGGCAAAGGCGAACGCCTCGTGACCCGCGAGGTGAAAGAACATCGGCACCTTCGTTCTGCCGGCGGGAGTCCACTCGTAGTAACCGTCCGCGAGGATCAGGCATCGCCGGTCTTTGAGCGCCTCCGAATACGCTGCCCTGCTCGACAGCGACTCAGCCCGCGCGTTGATCATGCGGCTTCCTCCCGATGCGTCCTTTGCCCACGACGGCACGAGACCCCACTGCATCGTACGGGCAGCTGCCGAGCCGCCTTCGTCGAGAGACAGCGTCCATTGCAGCTGCGAGGGCGCGATGTTGTATCTCGGCTCAAATCCGGGAAGGACGGGAGGCAGCTGGAGCCGGTCGAGAATGTTGACCGGCGCATCATGAAGCGAGGAACGGCCGCACATGCGCACAAGTTAGCCGGATCGTCCATGCAGTCGATAGCTGAGCCTCTGGCCCGGAATGCGCAGAATGACGGCGCCTAAGTCAACGCGAGGACCAAATGGCTAAATGCGACGTTTGCGGGAACGATTATGACAAGTCTTTCACTGTCACGATGGGCGGGAAGACACACACGTTCGACGCGTTCGAATGCGCGATCCACGCGCTGGCGCCACAATGTGACCACTGCGGTTGCCGTATCATCGGGCACGGAGTGGAATCGAAGGGCACTTTCTACTGCTGCGCATCGTGCGCCGAACACTCCGGCGTGAAGGGCCTCGAAGACAGGGTCTGAACCTGCGGCCGCACCAGCGGGCAGTGCCCGTAAGCCCCACTGGCGGGCCAGAGAGCATGTCGCACCTCTGTTATATTTGAGGCATGAACATCGAGATCACTCCTAAGGAGAGCTCAGGAGTCGACCGGCACGTCCAGATCACCGTCCCCGCCGAAACGGTACGTGACGCTGAGGACAAGGCGGCGAGGCGGTATGCCTCGTCGGTCCGGCTTCCCGGTTTCCGGCCGGGCAAGGCTCCTCCGATGATGGTCCGGAAGAAATTCGCCGACGCAATCCGTCAGGAAGCTCTCGAAGCGCTCGTCCGCGACGCGTACAAGGAAGTGGTGGAGAAGCAGGACCTCAAGGTTGCTTCTCAGCCCCACGTGCATGACCTCAAGTTCGAGGAGGGCAAGCCTCTCACGTTCGAGCTCCACTTCGAGCTGCGACCGACGCTCGAACTGGCTCGTATATCCGGCTTTCGGGTCACGAAGCGTGCTGTGACTGTCACGTCCGACAGCGTTCAGGAACAGCTCGAAGCCATACGCGACCAGCGCGCAGCATGGGCTCCGGTAGAAGAGAAGCCGATGCCAGCTGATATGGTGAACGTGGAGATCTCGACCGGTGACGATTCGTCCGAGGCGAAGTCGTATCCGCTCGTTCTGGGCACGGGGCAGGCGATCCCGGGTATCGAGGAGCTGGTGATGGAGGCCAGTCCGGGGGAAACGGTGGAGCGGCTCGTAAGGTGGCCCGACGATTTTCCCGATGAGGCACAGCGCGGCCAGGCCAAGCTGGTGCGAATAAAGCTCCACGACGTGAAGCGCAAATCGGCGCCTCCACTCGACGACGCGTTCGCGCGCGAGGTGGGGGATTTCGAGTCGCTCGACGCGCTCAAGGCGGCCATTAGAGCCGATCTCACCGAGAGCTCGACCCGCGAGGCGGACGCGGAAGTGCGCCAGAAACTGGTCGACGAAATCATCGGCGCCAATTCCTTTGACGTTCCAAAGAGCTGGGTGCAGCAGTTTGCGGCGAACTACGCCGAAGCCTATCAGATCCCCGAAGAGGACAGGGAGAAGTTCGCCACCGAGTTTCAGTCGATGGCCGAACGGCAGATAAGGCGCGATCTCGTGCTGGAAACGATCGCCGAACGCGAAGGTCTTGGGTCGACCGAAAAGGACATCGACGACCGGATCACCGCCCAGGCTGAGAAGCGGGGCCTCAATCCGGGGCAGCTGTACGCGCAGCTGGAGAAGAACGGGCGGCTCAAGGAGATCGAGCGCAGCCTGACGGAAGACAAGGTTTTCCAGTGGCTGATGGAACGAAACGAAGTTCAAACCGAAAGCTGAGACAGAATACGATGCCGACTCTCTACACCCCCTATGTGATCGAGCGGTCAAGCCGCGGCGAGAGAACCTATGATGTGTTCTCGAGGCTGCTGATGGACCGCATCATCTTCCTTGGCACTCCGATCAACGATGACGTTGCCAACGTCGTGATCGCGCAACTCCTGTTTCTCGAGGCTGACAATCCCGAGCGCGACATCCATATCTACATCAACTCGCCCGGCGGCAGCGTGTCGGCCGGCATGGCTATCTACGACACGATGCAGTTTCTCAAATCTCCCGTGAACACCAACTGCATGGGACTGGCTGCCAGCATGGGCTCGTTCCTTCTCGCCGCGGGACGGCCTGGAAAGCGATCAGCGCTGCCCCACTCGCGCGTCATGATTCATCAGCCGAGCGGCGGCACGCAGGGAACGGCGGCGGACATCGAGATTCAGGCGCGGGAAATACTGTATCTGCGCGCGAAGATGAACGAGCTGATGGCAAAGCACACCGGCCGCCCGGTGGAGCAGATCGAGCGCGACATGGATCGCGACAGATTCATGTCCGCCGACGAAGCAAAGGCCTATGGTATCATCGACAACGTGATCTCGTATCGCGGGCAGATGGAAGAGGCGCTGTCGAAGAAGTGATGCCGGGGTATTCGAGCTTGACCGTTTCCGAAACCGCTGTTAGTTGTTCAATGGCACCTGTTTGCGTCTCCAGCACCCCGGCCTATGTCGCAGGATAAGCACCTCCGCTGCTCTTTTTGCGGGAAGTCTAAGGATTCGGTCCGGAAGTTCATCTCCGGGCCATCCGTGTACATCTGCAATGAGTGCATTGCGCTGTGCAACGAGATTCTTGCCGAGGACGAGGAGCGCGAGGTATCGGAGGCGATAACACAGGTACCGTCGCCCCAGGAGATAAAGGACGTACTCGATCAGTACGTGATCGGTCAGGAGCAGGCGAAGAAAGCCCTCTCGGTCTCCGTCTACAATCACTACAAGCGGATCAACTCGACATCCCTCAAGGACGACGACGTCGAGCTCGACAAGTCCAACATCCTGCTCATCGGGCCGACCGGGGTCGGCAAAACCCTCCTGGCACGAACGCTGGCCCGCATTCTCGACGTTCCCTTCACTATCGCCGACGCGACGACGCTGACGGAAGCGGGATACGTGGGCGAAGACGTCGAGAACATTCTCGTCCGTCTGCTCCAGGCGGGCGATTTCAACATCGCCGAGTGCGAGCGCGGAATCGTCTATATCGACGAGATCGACAAGATTGCGCGGAAGTCCGAGAATCCGAGCATCACGCGCGACGTTTCCGGCGAAGGGGTTCAGCAGGCACTGCTCAAGATCATTGAAGGGACCATTGCGTCGGTCCCGCCTCAGGGCGGCCGCAAGCATCCGCAGCAGGAGTACATCCAGCTCAACACCAAGGACATCCTGTTCATCTGCGGCGGAGCATTCGATGGCCTGGAGAAGATCATCGAGGCCCGCACGGGCCGGAGGCAGATCGGGTTCAACAATCTGACGGGCCGCAAGGAAGCGAACCCGGTGCAGATTTTCGGTGAAGTGGAGCCGGATGATCTGCTGCGCTACGGGATGATACCCGAGCTCGTTGGAAGACTGCCGGTAACGGTCGCGCTCGACGCTCTGGACGAGAAGTCGCTGGTGCGGATTCTCAAGGAGCCGAAGAACGCGCTGACGAAACAGTACGCGAAGCTGTTCGGTCTCGAGGAAGTGAAGATCACCTTCGATGAAGGCGCTCTTGCCGCGATTGCCCAGAAGGCGCTGAAGCGTGGTACGGGAGCACGCGGTCTTCGCGCGATCCTCGAGGAAGTACTGATGGAAGTGATGTTCGACCTTCCCAGTCGCGAGGACGTGGTGGAAGTGAAGGTCACCGAGTCGTGCATCACCAA
>JALYOO010000416.1 GCA_030856845.1 Gemmatimonadota bacterium | reverse complement strand
GGCAGGCCTATCGGATGCGGTACCGCGCGTCATTCGGCGGTGCCGAATCAGTACGTGCATCGAGCGGCGATCCCCAGTATCCCCCGCCCGGCGCGACGATCAACTACTGGCTCGGCCCCGATGTACGTGGACCCGTTTCCCTCGAGATCGCGGACTCACAGGGACGTGTCGTACGACGCTTCTCCAGTGCCGCCGTCGGTGAGTCCATGCAGCCGCCGGAGCAACCCGGCATGCGTCGGCCCGAGCTGGAGCAGACCGGCACGCCGCGGCTGCCGGCCGTTTCAGGGTTGAATCGATTCGTTTGGGACCTCGCGCATCCGGGTCCCTGGGATTCCAATCCGAGACGCAGTGGCAGGAACGGACCCATGGCCACGCCAGGTACGTACACTGTTCGCGTCAGCGCCGACGGAGTTACCGGGAGCGAGCCACTCCTGGTACGCATGGATCCGAGGGCTGTCGCTGATGGAGCCGGTGCTGCGGAGGTAAGGCAGCTGCTCGCTCACAACATTAGTGTGCGCGATCTCGTCACCGACGTCAACCGTGCTGTTGCTCGCGTTCAGACGGCGCGGCGCGCGGTGCCCAGCGCTAACGGAATAGCGCCCGAACGACTCACCGCGATCGAAAAGCGATTGGTGACTCCTGCTGTACGATACAGTCAGCCGGGCCTTCAGGCCCAGATTCAGTACCTGTATGGAGCTGTCATGGATGCGGATCAGGTAGTTGGAGGTGACGCTGTTGCGAGATACGACGTGTTGCGCAAGGAGCTCGATTCGCTGCTGGCTGAGCTGAGAAATCTTCAGGGATCGCAGTGACGCTTCGCCGCCGAGTCGATCCGATGAGCGCTATCGGCGGGCTTTGGCGATCGCACGCGAGTTCATCGATGATATTCTTGCCGGTACCACGCCGCTGAAGTGACGGCGGGAGGGAGGCTGCATGCATCCCGATTCGCGTAACGAAACCATGGAGGCCGCGCCGCAGGCGAGGCCAGTTTCGGCGAACGCTATGGAACCGCCGGGAATACTGGCCTCACTCGCCACACGCGCTCGCAAGACTCCTCCTGGAAAGCTGGAGTTCGCGGCTGTCGCAGGAACTGTGGCGCTCGCTTCAGCGCTGGTATTCAGGGTTTCATGGTGGGAAGTGGCGCTGCCGTTCGTCACCGCCGGGTCGTTTGGCGCCTGGGGAGTTGTCGCGCAATATCGCGAAGCCAAATCGGATCTTCTCGACTCGCGCGCATTGCTCGCGCTGAGCGCGGCGCAGCTCACGTTCACAGCTACCGGTATCGTCGCCGCGATAGCTGCTGGCTACGCAATCGTCGGGGGGCTCATGGGTACCTTCACCTCTTGAGCCGTGAGCCCCGCGCTGTCAGTGTCACGGCGCTGCGGCAAAAGAGCGTGACGGCTCTGCGGCTAACTCCCGCGACAGTAGCGGCCGTTTACCCGCGGAAGGTGTCGCACTGCCGCGGATCGCCCGACTGAAACCCTCTCCTGAACCATTCAGATCGCTGCGCGGCAGAGCCGTGAGTGAAGCCGTCGACGTTTATGCGTCCGGTCGTGCGCTGCTGAATTCTGTCATCCCCCACCGCGGAAGCGGCGGCCAGCGCCTCGTCGACGTCACCCTCGCTGAGGATATCACGCCGCTTGGTTGAGTTCGCCCACACTCCCGCATAGCAGTCCGCCTGAAGCTCCAGCCGTACGGACAGCTCGTTCGCGCGGGATGGATTCTGCTGCTGAGCCTGTCGCATCTGTGAATCGGTGCCGAGCTGATTCTGCACGTGATGTCCGATCTCGTGCGCCAGCACGTACGCTTCCGCGAAATCGCCCGATGCTCCGAAGCGTTTCCTGAGCTCATCGTAGAATCCGAGGTCGATGTAGACCTTGTTGTCGACCGGACAATAGAAGGGGCCCATCGCGGACTGCCCTGTGCCGCAGGCCGACTGCGTCGAGTTGCGGAACAGAACCAGCTTCGCCTCCCGATACGTTGCGTTGTTCTGAGCCATGATCGTGCCCCAGGTTTTCTGCGCATCGTCGAGCACGAACGACACGAATTGAACCTGTGGCTCTTCGGCCGCGGAGTCTGCTGCCGACATCGGTGCACCGGCTCCGCCCACACCCGGTTCGACTCCGAGATCGCTGAACAGATTTCGTCCGGTGATGAGGCTGAGGGCGAGCACTACTACCGTTCCGCCGATCCCGAGTCCGCGGCCGATTCCGCCGCCTGACCTCCGGTCTTCCAGATTCTTGCTTCGTCCCCCTGGAGTCCACCGCATGCTGCCTCCGGCTGTCGAGTGAGCTATCCGCGAGCCAACAAGGCAAGAATCTCGCCCTTCGCTTTCAACCGCTGGCATTCAGGCAACAACACAGCATGGAAACGCTGGCGAACGGGTTGCCCCCTCCATTACTATGCTTGGCTGACTCGCAAACTAAAATCAATTCAGAGGGGGATAGATGCGCGCTTCAATAGTCTTCGCTGCCATGCTCGCGACAGGGGCTTCGACGGTTTCGGCACAGGCCGATCCCGACAAGGTCGTCAAGGATGGAGGCGTGAAGGTCGCCGGATGGACGGGGAGACTCGATCCCCGACCAGCCGCGTCGGGGCGGACCTTGGCGGACACGAAATTCTACGCCATGGGAAAGGGGATTCACGTCACCGCCGGCCCGGCGGCAACTTACTGGAACCCGGCCAACAACATCCGCGGCAACTACACCGTGGGGGCTACCTTCGCCCAGACGAAAGCGTCGGCACATCCCGAGGGCTACGGCCTGTTCCTGGCGGGAACGAATCTGCAGGCACCGAACCAGGGTTACCTGTACTTCCTCGTGCGGCAGGATGGCAAGTTCATCATCAACCACCGGGCGAGTGACACCGAGGTCCACAAGATCGTGGACTGGACTGCGAATTCCGCCATCAAGGCGATAGATGCAAGCGGCAAGGCAACCAACGCCCTGGCGGTAGCAGTCGGTGCCGAGAC
>JALYOO010000386.1 GCA_030856845.1 Gemmatimonadota bacterium | reverse complement strand
TGGAGCCATCCTGCCGAGCGCGACTGTCTGGTCGGGATTGACGTCCATCACCCAGTACTTGAGTGGAGCACGATGGATGGCACTGAGAAACACTCCGCCGAGTGCGCCGACGGGTGGCGACGTACTGACGACAACGGCGTCAATGCCCTTCTGAAATGCGGCTCGAAGAACAACCTGGAAAACGAACAGGAATCCGCCGAGAAGCCGAACAGCGATTGAGCTCTTACCGAACGAGGAGAACGGCACGCGTCGAATGTCGACACCGCCTCTTGTTTCATTTCGCGGAAACGATGCCGAAGGATCGTCGTAGCCGCGGAGGGACGTGTAGACGATGACCCGATGTCCCCGGCGGACGAGCTCCTCGGCGGCATCCGCCAGATGCTGTCCGACTGCTGCGGGATCCGGGGCGTAGACCTGCGATAGAAAGAGAAAGGTGCGGGCCGGGCTCTTCAAGAGATGACTGACCGGTAGACCGCAAGAGTCTCGCACGCCGTGCGCTTCCACGAAAACCGGCTCGCGTTCGCATATCCGGACATTACGAGGGATGCGCGGAGGTCCATGTCCATGAGACAAGTTTCGAGAGCGCGCGCCATGTCCTCGACCGACGTCGGATCGAACATCAATGCACCGTCCCCCGCCACTTCCGGAAGGCTCGAGCCGGACGAGCACGCCACCGGCACTCCCGCGTTCTGCGCGTCCAGCGCCAGCAGGCCAAACCCCTCGTACAGCGATGGATACGCAAAGAGCGAAGCGCCCCTCATCAATGCGACCACATCGCTGTCCGGCAGATATCCGGTAAAATGCACGCGCTCTGCGCTTGCATTCACGATCTCGGATCTCACGGAGTGAACCTTGTCGGGCAGGTGACCGACGAGCACCAGCGAATGCGGGACGCGTTCGCGAATCAGCGCAAACGCCGCCAGGAGTCCGGGGATGTTCTTGTGAGCACTGAGCGCGCTGAACGACAGAATGTATGGCTTGGCGACATCCCGGACGATGGCGCTCGGAGGAGCGTGTGCGGACGCTTCATATTCGCTCGGATCCCTCCCGGCGCAGTGGACCACGCTCACCTTGCTCGCCGGAACGCCGAGATGCCTGACGATTTCGCCGCGCGAAAATTCCGACACCGCGATGACATGATCGGCTTTGTGAACGGAGCGTCGCACGAAAAAGCCGAACGCTCGACGGCCAAGCGCGCTGTGCCTCCCCCGATGCCCGAGGAAGTTCAGGTCGTGCACGGTGACGACCTGCGGAGTCCGCGAAGCGAGTGGAGCCACGTAGCCAAGCGAATGCACGACATTGGGCTTCAGCCGGTTGAGCTGCATTGGAAGCACCAGCTGCTCCCACGAATATCTCACGGAGCGACGGACCGCGATGAAGGGGCAGACAACCTTCCTGAAGTTTCCGGCCGGGGTGACATCGAGGTCGGCGGAATCCTCGTTCACAAACACCACGTACTCGTTGTCGTGGTCCTGTAGCGCCAGCTCGCGGATAAGCGAGGTTGCGTAGGTCTGAGTACCACCGACAACGCCAGGTATCAGGTAGAGAAGGTTGAGCGCGATCAGCATGCTCAGTGACCCGTGACGGGACGCTGCGGCGCGCCGGCCGCGCCCGCCGGCACCAGTGTGCCGGGTACCGGGCTCACCCGTGCCCACGTCAGTCGCGAAACCACCAGCATCATCACGTAGCCGGCAGAGACGCATACAACAGCATAGAAAGACCCGCTGAACTCGCCGCGGTTGAAATCCAGCATCATCGCGAAGACGATGAAATAGAAACCCGGATGAGCGTTGACGTTGCGAATGAGCCAGATCGAGCCGACCGACAGGATCGACAACACTATGAACGGGCCAACCCACGAAAAGTTGATGAACGCTTCCGTCACCGGCGTGTAGGCGAATCCGATTGTTTGTGTGCTGCCGAAGGCGTCGAGCAGAAACTTTATCGACAGACTTTCCGGCTTGGATCGCCAGAACACTCGCGGAATGAAGAGCCACGGGGCGGTAAGGTAGGTCCAGCCCCATTCCAACGGAGGAAAGTTGTCGGTGGAGTAGTGCATCAGCGTCTGGACCGGTGTGATGAACTCGTTGTTGCCAAGCAGCAGGTCGGTCGGCCGGTTGGCGAGCAGCCGCGGATCCATGATCACCTGCCTGACAATACCGAGCAGGGTCAGGAGGGCGAACGCGACAAACCCCAGGAGGAGCGTGCCCAGCCGGATCACCGCCTGACGTCGAGTCGCAATCAAGGCGGCGAGGAAGATGAACATCGGCAGGAAATCGCGACGATTGCCGAGTGAAACGTGGAACATCACGAATGCGATCGTCGATACCATCACCACTATCCTCGAGCCTTGCGCGAGGCGGCGCCATGCCGCGAACATGAACATCGCCATGCCGTTCACGACGAACATCATGACGATCCACAGCTGCCCGCCGATCAGTGCCGTCTGCGTTCTGTCGATAGTGAACGCGAATCGTACGTCCATCAGCGCAGCATACCCGAACACCGAGGCGAAGGCACCCGCCAGCAGGACCGCGTTCCAGCTGGTGGGCCTGACTTCGTCGAACGCGTGCTCGGAGACACCTCGCCACGGCTCCTTGTGCCACCACTGCACGAGGTTGAAGCCGACGAGCCCGGTGCCGTAAAGAAAGGCCGCCGGAGCGAGTCCGGTCATTGCGGCGCCCTGGAGCGAAAAGATCAGCGGCAATGTCGCGCCGTAGAGGGAATAGAAGAGGAGGAAGAAGAACCGTATATCCTGAAACACCCACGCGCGGTCGATGAGACGCAGTAATGCGAAGCCCACAACGCACTGGCCGAGTAGAAAGCTGGTGGCACCAGCGGCCGGCTTGCCAAGCAGCGCCTGCACTACTGCCGCCAGGTGCAGACAGAGCGCCAGACCGAGGAGTAATCCGGCCAGCGACGGAAAGCGGCCGCGTTGCTCGCTGTCGGGAGCGATCAGTGCGTAACTACCCACGGTAAGTGGACCTCGCGCCGGAAGTGATGGCGCGGCGCAGCTGTGCCATCTGTCGCCGCGCGTAGTACTTCACCATCCAGCCGTTGACGGACCCGCGAAACCCGTGCGCGCGTTTGAGATATTCCCAGTGTTTAGACACGAGGTAACGCGTGTTGCGCCACGCGAGATATTCGAATCTCAACCGGTTCACTCTCTGCCCCCCGGTGGAGCAGATCGGCCCGCGGAGGTGATAGCATACCGCATTGGGAGTGAAGTAAACCACGGCGCC
>JALYOO010000373.1 GCA_030856845.1 Gemmatimonadota bacterium | reverse complement strand
TCGTCGTGCTTGGCGCGATGCTCGTTGCCGGCGGTGCCGACACGCTATTGCTGAAGACGCTTGGATTCATAGCGGTGGTGTTCGGCGCGGCGAACGTTTTCGGCGGCTTCGTCGTAACCGATCGCATGCTGGAGATGTTCAGGAAGCGGGATGATGTTAAGGGCAAGCGGGGTGCTTGACGTCCGGAGCTCCGCGATCGCCGCGAGCTACATTGTGGCCGCGGTTCTTTTCATTTTCGGGCTGAAGCGACTGAGCTCGCCCGCGACGGCGAGACTGGGAAACCGCCTGGCCGCAGCGGGAATGACACTCGCTCTGGCGGCCACCCTCCTCGACCGTCAGATCGTTTCGTTCTGGACGATCGCAATCGGAATGGCGATCGGCGCGGCGATCGGGACGTACTTCGCTCGCACGGTACAGATGACCGCCATGCCGCAGATGGTAGCGCTCTTCAACGGAATGGGCGGAGCCACAGCGGCCCTGGTGTCGGTCGCCGAGTATCTGCGTCTGGCCCGCAACGGCGCCGATGCTGGAGCGGGAGAGGAGATCTCGATCGTACTCGGCACCATCATCGGCGCCGTCTCGTTCACCGGCAGCCTCGTTGCATTCGGCAAGCTTCAGGAGATTCTCTCCGGTAAGCCGCTTCAGTTTCCGCTACAGAAGTTGCTCAACGGCTTCCTTCTCGCGGCCATCGCACTGCTCGGGTTTGTTGTCGTGGCGGGCACTGGCGAGACTGTGGCACTGTGGGCGCTCTTCGCCACGGCGCTGCTGCTCGGAGCGATGTTCGTACTGCCGATCGGCGGCGGCGATATGCCTGTCGTCATTTCGATTCTCAACTCGCTCACCGGTTTGGCAGCCGCGCTGACGGGTTTCGTGCTGCATAACCAGATGTTGGTGGTGGCGGGCGTCCTGGTAGGCGCGTCGGGAACGCTGCTCACGCTGCTGATGAGCAACGCGATGAACCGCTCCGTCGCCAACGTGCTGTTTGGCGCGTTCGGATCCGGACCGGCGGCCGGCTCAGGGGCCGCTGACGACACTCCGCGCTCGATTCGGCAGACGACGGCGGAGGACACGGCGATCGCGCTCGCCTACGCGCGCTCAGTCGTAATCGTTCCGGGGTATGGCCTGGCCGTCGCCGAGGCTCAGCATACGGTTCGCGAGCTGGCGACCGACCTTGAAAAACGAGGGGTCAACGTCAAATACGCGATTCACCCAGTGGCGGGTCGAATGCCCGGGCACATGAATGTATTGCTGGCCGAGGCGAACGTTCCATATGACCAGCTGCTGGAGATGGAGCAGGTCAACGGGGAGTTCGCCCAGACCGACGTGGTGCTGGTGGTTGGCGCGAACGACGTCGTGAATCCCGCTGCTCGCGACGATCCCTCCAGTCCGATCTACGGAATGCCGATTCTCGACGTGGACAAGGCGCGGAACATCATTGTGCTAAAGAGAAGCATGGGTCACGGCTTCGCGGGAATCGAGAATGCGCTCTTTCATCATGAGAAGACGCGGATGCTGTTCGGCGACGCGAGAAAATCTCTCACCGAAGTAGGCCAATCGCTCAAATCGGCATAGCGGAATCGGCCAGTTCACCGAGTGCCTGGGGATACGCCGATATCAGCGAGGGCGGCGCCATCGCTTTCGATCCGCCGACGAGCGCGTGCAGCATCAGCGCGTTCGCAACCGCCTTGCCCCTATAGTGATTGTTGGTGATGACGAAGGTATCAGCCGCGCTGCCCGCGACCTGCACCGTGCGCTCTGCCCACGGTTCGAGCTCTTCCCGCGAATACAGGTAATCGTAGCGGGCTTCGACACCTGCGTTTCGGCGGAACCAGTCGCCGTAGTTGCGGCCGTGAACGCGGATGTAGCCGATCGAACCGGTGACGCTCGCACTCGGCTTGATGCTGCTCCTGAAAAGCGGCTGGTCGATGTTCACGAACCCGATGTTCCGTTCCGCGAGTGCTTCGTACAGCTGAGGCGTGTTCCACGATTCGTGACGCACTTCGAGTACGAGCGGAAGATGCCTGAACATTGTCGTAACGTCGTCCAGCCATTCGCGGTTTTCGTCGGTGCGCTTGAACGACCACGGAAACTGCATCAGAACAGCTCCAAGCTTTCCTGCGTCGTGGAGGGTGTCGAGCGCGGCGCAGGCTTCCCTGACGTCGGCCTTCGTCCACGCCGCCTTTCGCTCGTGGGTGAATCGCTTCCACAGCTTGGCCGTGAAGAGAAACTCGGCGAAGTCCTGCACGCGATCGACCCATCGGGCGGCAGTGCGCGCCAGGGGCGGGGCATAGTACGTCGAGTTGATCTCGATGGTCGCGAAATAGGCCGCAAGGAACTGCAGCGGATCGAATCCATGCGGCTTCGACGTGGGATAAACAATTCCTTCCCAGTCCTTATAGTGCCATCCGGCGGGTCCAAAACGGATCATGTCGCCCCACGGGCAACAACTCTGGCCACTTTCGTCGTCAGCCCTCCGGCTCGAACGGCTCCATGTGAATCAGCGCACCGCGCACGCTGGGGACGCTTCGGCGAATTGCGCTCTTCACTGCCCCGCTCAGCTCGTGCGAGTCGTGGAGCGACATCGTCGAGTCGGCCTGCACGTGAATGTCCACGTAGTAAACCAGGCCCGCCTTGCGCGCCGTCAGCTTCTCGACCGCGCGCACGCCGGGCACAGCCGCGGCGGCCCTGCGCACCGGCTCGACTATCTCACTGCCCGGCATTCTGTCCATCAGATCGTTCAGGGCCGGCCGCATCAGGAGCATCCCGTTGTAGAAAATGATGCACGATGCAAAGAGTGCAGCCCAGTCGTCCGCCTGCTCCCAGCCCCTGCCTCCCCACAGTGCGACGCTGATGCCGATGAACGCGGCGGCCGAAGTGATCGCATCGCTCGCATGATGCCAGGCGTCGGCCTGAACCGCCGTGCTTCGCGCTTCGAGGCCGATCAGCGCGGTGCGGCGATACATCACCCACTTCACTACCAGCACCGCAATTAATACGAGCAGCGTCCACGGAGCGGGGGTGTTGTGAGGCGTACGAATCTCGCGGACCGCTTCGATCGCGATGCCCACCGCCGCGCCCAGCAGCATGATCGACACGACGGCGGCGGCGAGCGATTCGGCTTTCCCGTACCCGAATGGGTATTCCTCATCGGGGTTTCTGCTGGCCACTCGCAGGCCGCCCCAGACAACCAGCGACGCGAGAATATCGGCCGTCGATTCCACCGCATCGGCGACGAGCGCGTACGTGTTTCCTACCAGTCCCGCGACAAGCTTGATGATCGCCAGCAGCGCATTGACGAGCATGCCAAGCTGCGCGGCGCGTATGCCCCGCTGAGCGGGGCTGTCGACGTCAGAGGTCAACTGCAGCTACGCAGCGACCCGTTCATCTGCAATCGGGGTCAGCCCGCCGACGACTCCGCACCGGTTGCACCCCATGTCGCGGTCAGTTGCCGCGCACCGGGTCGAGTATCGCCTGAACGCGGTCGGCGACATCCATCCAGTGGGCTCTGACGATAGCCGAGCGCGACAGGAGCGAAGCGCGCCGTGCTTCCTCGCGGACAATGCGGAGCTGAGCCCGGGCAAGCGCCGGAAGGTCACCACGTTGAACGTTCGGTGTCGCGAGCAGCGGCGAAGGAAGCGGATCGGGCGGGCCAGTGGTGGCGGACATTAGCGCTGCCACCGGAGGTGCGAGCAATGCACCGAGCCGCTCGACATACACGCGATGAAGCGAGCGCCGGTTGGCGTCGGGAATCGAAGTAACCGCCGAACCGCCCCACAGCGCGCGCCTGAGGTCGGTCAGATATTCCACGAGGGTATAGGCATCCGGTCCCGGGTCATTTCCGACATCCGAGAGTCTCGTCAAACGGCGCGGGTCGAGCAGCTGAGTCAACACCGCGGCTTGCCGGGTAACGAGCGATGCACCGCCGATCGGCGGCCCGATGCGCGAGACAATAGGCTCCGGCACGAGCCAGGAAGGAGTCTTGAATACCTGCTCCGCGATGAAGCTGAGCGCTTCACGCTGCCGGGCCCGGGGCACCGGGCGGAATACCGTTCCCGGCTGTTCGGTCATTTTCGGTTCGACGTAGACGCCCCCGATGAGCGATACGACGTGACCCATGTACTGGGACCACATCCCGATGGTCTCGGTGTAGATCTCTGTCAGATCTTCATAGCCTTCTCCCGGCCTGCTCGTCCAGGCGACGAGGTTGGGCACCACTAGACGGAGATTCGCCATCGCGTATCCCGAGGCCCGCACTGGATCGTCGCCGATGTCTTCCGTCTGTGAGCGTGGATCGATACCCGACAGAAATTGCGGCAGGTATCGGTATGGCATTGCTCCGTTCTGACTTGAGAGCATCCGGTTGAGAATAGGCCGTTCCGCTTCTGAAGTCACCGCCTGTGGGAAGACGCGGTATCCCCAGTTGATGATGAAATCATCGAACGGACCAAGCCGGCGTATGAAATCCTTTCCCTCGAGCCGGTCGCCGGGTTGAGCGACGTAATTCTGACGAGCGTAGTCCATAATCGTCGCTGACACGCCGTACTTGCTGACGAACGCTCTGCTGCGCAGCGAGTCGACGGGAAACGACGACGACGCGATCATGTTGTGCGGCAGTCCGAGCGCGTGACCGACTTCGTGCGTGATGACCTTTCGCATCGTCTCGCCCATCAACTCATCGGGAATCGTCAGAGAGCGCGCGGCGGGGTTCGACGCACCCGTCTCGATCATCAGCCGGTTGCGATACGAGCGCATGTGGTTGTGGAACCAGGTGATGTCACTCTCGATTATCTCACCCGTGCGGGGGTCGGAGGTGCTCGGCCCCACTGCGTTGCGGACGGTGCTCGCCGCCCAGCGGATCACCGAGTATCTGATGTCCTCGGGATCCCACTCTGAATCCTCGCGCCGCGATGGAGCGTCTTTCGCCAGGATCGCGCTCCGGAAACCGGCGGCCTCGAACACCTTCTGCCAGTCTTCCACACCCTGGCGAACGTAGGGGCGCCACTTGGCCGGAGTTGCCGGATCGAGGTAGTACACGATCGGCTTCACCGGTTCGACCAGCTCGCCACGCGCGTACGCCGCAGGATCTTTCGGCTCGAGACGCCAGCGGCGGATGAAGGTCTGCTCGGCGGCTTTCTGCTCGTCGAGGCCGTAGTTGAGGCGAGACACTGTAAAGAATCCCGCGCGCGGATCGGCGTACCGCGGACGCATTGGAGATTTCGGCAGCAGCACGATGGATTGCCGCATTTCCAGTGAGATGGTGCCGCTGCTACGATCCGAGGGAGGCTCACCGGCATCGAAGGTCTGTGTGTGCCGCACTTCCACGTTCATCGGAAACGAGCGGATGCCGTTGACGAAGCTGCGCGCACCGTCGAGG
>JALYOO010000368.1 GCA_030856845.1 Gemmatimonadota bacterium | reverse complement strand
GATGGACGACGGAGGCGACCGCGGAGTGGAGACGAAGCGGATTTACCGACATCCACAATGCGCGGACGGGTCAGACGATTCCGCTCAGCGTCGCACTGCTCGATGAAGTAGAGATGTATGGCGAGTCTACTCTGAATGTGACCGCGGCTGCCTCCCGGATCGATATGCCTTGGCTCATCATCCATGGCTCTGCCGACGAGACGGTCGCCGTGAGTGAGGGGGAGCGACTCCACCAGGCGTCGAAGGGCAGCAGCACCCTCCGCGTGATCGATGGGGCCAATCACGCGTTCGACGCGCGACATCCTCTCACCGAGACCCCGCCGGCCCTGACGACCGCAACGAGCGAAACCGTCTCCTTCTTTGCGGAGCATCTGCAGCAGCCGCGAATGTGACACCGCTGGAGGAGCTCCGTGCACATCCTCGGATTGCAACGCTCATCGCCGCGCTCGACAACCGGCAGCTCAAGCCGGCGCACGACCCCGCCGCTCGGCGCGCCGGAGTTGCAATACTGATCAGGCTCGGAAAGGACGGCGAGCCAGAGATGTTTTTCATCCAGCGTGCGGTCTATGAAGGGGACCCGTGGAGCGGGCAGATCGCCTTTCCCGGCGGACGCGAGGAGCCAGGCGACGGGACTCTCCTCGGGACCGCAATCAGGGAGACAGCCGAGGAGATCGGGTTCGACATCCGGGGATATGGGGAAGTGGTTGGGCAGCTCGATGATCTCAGGCCTCAAAAAGCAAGGCTGCCGGCGGTCGTCGTCCGCCCCTTTATCGTGCTGGTCGGAAACATCCCGGAACCGATACTCAGCGGGGAAGTTGCCTCCTGCTTCTGGGTTCCGCTGTCGGTGCTCCTCGATCGGTCAGCGTGGCGCGACACGACCATTCACGCCGGAGGGATGGAAATGAGCCGCATTGCGTTCCATCACGGCGGCCATGTCGTGTGGGGCATGACAGAGCGCGTTCTCTCGGACCTGCTCGGCGTTTTACGGTAAGTCTCCGCGGGGTGGGTAGATAAGCTCGTACTTGCAAAAAAGTTTGGACACACTAAACTGGGGGCTACCGATGCCTTAATTACACTTTCGTATAATGGAATAGTTCTGTGGCAACCCAAGTAGAACCCGCCCCTCTCCCCGTCCCGCCTCCGCGGCAGCCCGATCCAGGATGGCGCCGAGCGCGGGTGAGTCCGTCACTCGCTGAAGTCTACCGGACGATTCCGGTGACTGGGTCGACATGGTGGCGGAAGATCCTCGCCTTTGCGGGCCCGGGATATCTCGTCGCCGTGGGCTACATGGATCCGGGCAACTGGGCGACGGATCTCGCGGGTGGATCGCAATTCGGATACACCCTGCTGACAGTCATCCTCATATCCAACCTGATGGCGATCATGCTTCAGGGTCTGTCATCGAGACTGGGCATCGTCACTGGCCGCGACCTCGCGCAGGCCTGCCGAGACAATTACCCGAAACCGGTGGTGTGGGGGCTATGGGTGTTGTGCGAGATCGCCATCGCCGCCTGTGACCTCGCAGAAGTGATCGGTTCCGCAATCGCTCTCAATCTGCTCTTCGGCATTCCGTTGCCGGTTGGAATTGGCATCACCGCGCTGGATGTACTGATTGTCCTGTATCTCCAGAACAAGGGGTTCAGGCTGCTGGAGGCGCTCATCATCACTCTCGTCGGAACCATCGGCGTGTGCTTCCTGTTCGAGATCATTCTGTCGAGTCCTCCCGTCGCCGAGGTGCTCAAAGGCTACATCCCGACGGCACAGGTGGTCACCAATCCAGCCATGCTGTACATCGCCATGGGTATCCTTGGCGCGACTGTGATGCCGCACAACCTCTATCTGCACTCGTCAATCGTGCAGACGCGGCGGTACGAGCAGAACACCGAGGGAAAGAAAGTCGCGGTGAAGTTCGCCTTCATCGATTCGACGATCGCTCTCACGTTCGCGCTGTTCATCAATTCCGCGATCCTCATCGTTGCCGCGGCCACGTTTCACACCAGCGGCAACTCGAACGTGGCCGAGATTCAGGACGCCTACAAGCTGCTGACGCCTCTGCTTGGGGTTGGCGCGAGCGCGGTGTTTGCTCTGGCGCTGCTGGCATCGGGCCAGGCATCGACGATCACCGGTACGCTGGCCGGCCAGATCGTGATGGAAGGCTTCCTCAACATCCGGCTGCGGCCGTGGCTCCGACGGCTCATCACGCGAAGCATCGCGATCGTGCCGGCGGCGATCGTGGCGATCATCTACGGCGAGAGCGGCACGGCGAAGCTGCTGGTGCTGAGCCAGGTGATTCTGAGCATGCAGCTTTCGTTCGCGGTATTTCCGCTGGTGATGTTCACGTCGGACAAGGTCAAGATGGGCGAGTTCGTAAATCCTGTGTGGCTCAAGATCCTCGCCTATCTGGTCGCAGTAGTGATCGCTTCGCTCAACATCTGGCTGCTGGTGCAATTTTTCTTCGGAGCGTGAGCATGTACGAGAAAATCCTGGTGCCGGTGGAGAACACGCCCTACGACGACGCGATCGTCGACCATGTGCGCCAGCTGGCAAAGGTGTGCAATTCCGCGATCGTCCTGATCCACGTGGCTGATGGATGGGCTGCCCGGAACATCTCTCAGCTCGATCTTCAGGAAAGCGAGGAAATGCAAAAAGACCGGGCGTACATCGAGCAGGTTGCAGCGGCGCTGGAAGCCGACGGCTTCAACGCCGAAGCTCTTCTCGCGTCGGGGGATCCGGCGGCGGAGATATCACAGGCCGCCACACGCGAAGGATGCGATCTGATCGCGATGTCCACACACGGCCACAAGTTCATCGGCGACATGATCCACGGCAGCGTCTCGCACTCCGTGCGGCATTCTTCGCTCGTTCCCGTGCTGCTTGTTCGCGGAAATGCGCATGGCCGAAATGCCCGAAAGCAATGAGGCTGAAACGAAGTGAGGCAGCTCTCGCTGGTGCACCGGCCGATGACTCCCTCACCGGCCCGGTCGAGGACTATCTGAAAGCCATCTACTCACTCGGCCGCGGAAGCGAGGCGGTGGCGACGAATGACATCGCGCAGCGGCTCGCTCTCGCGCCCGCTTCGGTGAGCGGGATGGTGCGACGGCTGGCGGACCAGGGGCTTTTGTCCTACGAGCGCTATCGGGGAGTGACACTTACCGCCATTGGAAGGCGTGCCGCGCTTCGGACGCTTCGCCGTCACCGCGTGATCGAAGCCTATCTGTCGGAGGCGTTGAGTTATCCCTGGGATAGAGTGCACGCCGAGGCGGAACGACTCGAGCACGCGGCGTCGGATGAGCTCATCAACAGGATGGCGGAGGCAATCGGCGAGCCGCAGGTGGATCCGCACGGCGCACCGATCCCCTCGCGCGAAGGACTGATGGACGAGACCGAGTATTTCTCGCTGGCCGAGCTGGGTGAGGGATTTGGCGCGCGAGTGGTGCGCGTGAGCGATGATGATCCGGAGATGCTGCGCTACCTCGGCGAGCTCGCGATCATGCCCGGCACGGAGCTGGTAGTCGTATCGAAAGCTCCCTACGACGGGCCGATCACGTTGAGGGTAGCGCGTGAGCTGCTGTCGGTCGGACCAGCGCTGGCGGCGCAGGTGATGGTGGAGCCGCTGGCCACCGACGGTCCAGCGCATTGAGCGAATCCGTCGCGACATTCATCGAGCGCTTCTACGGGCTCAGTCTCGTCGTGGTCGGATTGTCGCACATTTTTCAGCCGCGACTGTGGGCGGATTTCTTCCTGCTGCTCAAGCGTACGGGGACTGCCGCAGTCATCATCCCGATGTTCACCTTTCCGGTCGGTCTGCTGATCGTGCTGGGCCACAACGTCTGGGTGGCGGACGTGGCGGTGCTGGTGACGATTGCGGGCTGGGGGATGATGTTCAAGAGCGTCACGTACGCGCTGATTCCCGGCCATGCTGACAGGATGGTTCCGGATGGCCCGCGGGCGAATCGGATGTACGTCTATGGCGGCATCGCGGCCGTTGTGCTGGGAGCGGTCATCCTCTATCAGGGCTTTGGTTTCGGACCAACCTGACTCGTCGACTTGGATCTCCCTCGGAAGAAATGCTAAGGGGGTGTGAGACCGGTGAGACCGATTAGGGACTACACGATTTTGTTGAACCGCATCAGCGTTGATCGGTTGGTGATGGCAATTATGACTGTTGTCCCTAAATAAACGTTGTTCTCATCGGTCTCACCGGTCTCCTTTTCCCCCTGCCGTTTCTTCAGACAAAGACCGGAATAAACAGGATCCGTATCCCCTGCCTCCGCGTGGGCACCGCGCTAGCTTGCGTGAGTGCTCACTTCGTTCCTCGCCGCGCTCCTCTTCATTCAGCAAACGTCACCGCGTACGATCGCGATCGATGAACGACTTGCCGCCGACGCGCGTATCGAAATCGGGGATCTCCTCGTTGTATCGGGAAAGCCCGGGGCGACAGATGGCGACACCGTAGTCGTCTCCGCAATCGTGAAGCGGGGCGCTGATCCATCCGAGATAGCGCGCAGCGAGTACAAGATCGTGATGCACCTCGATCAGCTTCAGGAGCTCGCCGGTTACGGCGAGCGTGTCGACCGCTTCGCCGTCGCCACCCGCGACTCAGCGTCGACCGACAAAGCGCTTGCTGCCATCAACGCTGCCGCTTTCGGATTCGAAGCACACCGCTCGCGCGATATCGCGGTCGAGACATCGAAGACATTTCAGGTGGTCAGCCGGTTTCACAAGGCCATCGGCGTAATTACGATCGTCGCCAGCGCGATCTTCCTGCTGTGTGTGATGCTGCTCAAAGTCGAAGAGCGGCGTCGCGATGTCGCCGCGCTGCGGCTCATGGGAATCTCCCGCACGACGGTGGTGAAGGGAGTCGTCGCGGAAGCCGCACTACTGGCACTCGTCGGCAGCGGGCTCGGCGTGGGTGTGGGATGGCTCGCGTCGCAGTTCATCAACTGGTATTACCAGGGTTTGTACCGCACGCCGCTGTATTTCTCGATGATCACGCCCGGGATCATCACGCTCGCGGTCGCGCTTTCTCTCGTGCTCGGCATTGGCGCGGGGTTGCTGGCTTCCATCCGGCTCGTGCGAACCCCACCCCTGGCGTTGTTCGGCCGCTGATGCGCTTCACCCTGGCCTGGGCGTCGCTGCGGCGGCACACATCACGAACCCTGCTGGCCACGCTCGGAGTGGCAGTTGCGGCGGCAATGCTTCTCGACATGGTCATGATGTCCACGGGGATGCGCGAATCGTTTCGCGAGCTGTTGCTGTCACGTGGGTTTCAGCTGCGGCTCGCACCAAAGGGAACGCTGCCGTTCGATACTGATGCGACGATGGAGCGATCGAGCGAGATCATTGCGGTACTGCGCGAGAATCCTTCCATCGTAACGGTGAGTCCTGTGCTGGGCGCAACGATCCATGTGCCGATCGGCGGGCGCGTCGTCACCAGCGCAGCGCTGGGAGTGAACCCCGAAGTACAAGGGGACTACGAGCTCCTGGCAGGAAGAGATCCTGTCGGCGCCGGCGAGATCGCCGTCAACGACGAGTTTCTCGCCGCGACGGGGCTCAAGCCGGGCGATGCGATGGATGTCGCGACGGGATACGATCCGCAGCTCCGGACGTATTCAGGATCGAGGCGCCTCGTGATCAGCGGCCGCGTGCGGTTTCTCTACGGCGCCGTCAACCAGCTGGCGACGGCGATCGAGCTGGAAACTCTGCGCACGATGGGCGGGGAATCCCGTGCCGATGATACGTCGTTATTCATGCTGAAAGTGAGAAACGACTCGGAAGTCGAAGCTGCACGCGACTGGATCGAGCGCCGCATTCCGTCGGTCAGCGCCATCTCCACTTCAACCGCGCTTGCCCAGGTCGATGAGCGGTTGAGCTACTTCAGGCAGCTCGCTCTCATCCTCGGCACAGTCAGTCTGTTCGTAGGATTTCTTCTGGTGACTACCCTGGTAACGGTTTCGGTGAACGAGCGAATCGGAGAGATCGCGGTAATGCGCGCGCTCGGTGTATCGAGAGCGCACGTTGTTCAGCAGATAGTGCTGGAGGGCGTCGCCATCTCCGTCGCCGGAGCGATCGCCGGCCTCGCGCTCGGCCTCGTGACCGCGCAGTACCTGAACGGAATACTGTCCAGCTTTCCCGGCCTTCCCGTCGCGATTGATTTTTTTCTCTTTCAGCCGCGCTCTGCGTGGACGGCGCTGGGTCTTCTGACGCTGTCGGGAATACTGGCGGGAGTCTATCCGTCGTTCAGGGCGGCGTCGCTGCCGATAGCAACAACTCTTCGCGAGGACGCAATCGCGTGACGGCGCCAGAAGCCGAGCTTTCGACTGTTTCGCGCGAGGCGGCGACCCGGATTGCGGGTGCGGCCAGCGTCGTTCAAGCGCGAGACCTCGCCCGCGACTATCCGTTCGGAGCGGAGCGCGTGCATGCGTTGCGCGGGGTGACGTTCGAGATCGCCGCGGGCGATTACGTCGCAATCGTCGGCCCGTCGGGATGCGGGAAGTCCACGCTGCTCAATCTCATCGGAGTAATCGACCGGCCAACCGGAGGTACCGTACGGATATCCGGTAAGGACGTCGGGGGAATGCGAGACCGCGAAGCGACCGCATTCAGATTGCACAACATCGGCTTCGTGTTTCAACGCTTCTACCTCATGCCGACGCTGTCGGCGCGCGAGAACGTAGAGCTGCCGATGGCCGAAGCGGGCTTGAGCTCTTCTGTCCGAGCAGATCGCTCGCGCGAGTTGTTGACCTACGTTGGCCTTGGGCACAGGGAGCGTCACCGTCCCTCCGAGCTGTCCGGAGGAGAGCAGCAGCGCGTGGCAATTGCGCGCGCGCTGGCGAACGAGCCTGCGATCCTTCTCGCCGATGAGCCGACGGGTGAGCTGGACGCCAGAACTGGCACCGAGATCATTGGATTGTTCGAGCGGTTGAACCGCGATGGGACGACGATCATCGTGGTGACGCACGATGAGGAGCTGGCGAGTGCGGCGCGACGAAAGATCCACATGCGAGACGGCCTCATCGTCGAGTGATCACTCTTCTCGCCTTTCGGAATATCGTCCACCGCCCGTGGAGATCGGTTCTGCTGTTCTTCGGCTACGGTGTCGGTGTTGCGGTCATGATAGTGCTGCTCTCTGTCGGCGAAGCACTGCTGAGCCAGGCGCGAAACGAAAAGCTCGTCGGGGGCGGGGAGGTCACTGTGCTTCCGCAAGGTCTCGATGTCGAGGTCATGAAGACGGGCGGCGTGGGCGGCCTCTTCTTTTCGATCGATCACGGCCGGTT
>JALYOO010000360.1 GCA_030856845.1 Gemmatimonadota bacterium | reverse complement strand
GTGGCAAGCAGGACAGCTGGATTGCCGGTGCCGACATCGAGGAGTTTCTCGAGCTGCGGTCATCGGCAGACGCCGCGCGCATGAGCCATGACGGCCAGCTGCTGCTCGATTCGATCGACGAGATGCGAACGCCGCTCGTCTGCGCAATTCACGGTACATGCCTTGGCGGCGCAGTCGAGCTCGCGATCGCTGCGCACTACCGCATTGCAACCGACCATCCCAAAACGGTGCTGGGCCTGCCCGAAGTGCAGCTTGGATTGATCCCCGGTGCCGGAGGGACTCAACGCCTGCCGCGTCTCATTGGAATCCGAGCGGCGCTGGACATGATTCTCACCGGAAAGAATATCCGCGCGAAGAAAGCGCTGCAGATCGGCCTCGTCGACGAGCTGGTGCATCCGTCGATCGTTCGCGCGGTCGCGATACACCGCGCGCGCGAGATCGCCGACGGACAGCGCAAGCACAAGAAGCACAGCGGTGGATTCACCGGCCTGCTGCTCGATGAAAATCCGGCGGGGCGGAGAGTGGTGTTGCGCAAGGCGAGGGAAGAAGCACTCAAGAAGACCGGCGGTCACTACCCCGCGCCGCTCGCCGCGATCGACGCCGTCATCGCCGGTTATTCAGGCGGACCGGGCCACGGCTACCGGGAGGAGTCGCGCCTTTTCGGCGAGATGGCGGCGAGCGAGGTCTCGAAACAGCTCATCTACCTGTTCTTTGCCACTACGGCACTAAAGAAGGACCCGGGAGTGCACCTCGCCGAGGGTGAGATGAGGCTCGAGACAGCCCCGGTGGAGAAGCTGGGCATTCTCGGCGCGGGATTCATGGGTGCGGGAATCGCGTCGATTGCCGTGCAGCAGGATACGCTGGTGCGGCTGAAGGACGCCGATCACGGGCGCGTCGCCAAGGGCCTCGGCGCCGTGCGTGAGGTGCTGCGCGAGAGATTGACGAAAAAGCAGATCACACGGAATCAGTACTCCGACATGATGACACTGCTCGGCGGGACGATCGACTACTCCGGATTCAGGAATGCCGACCTGGTGATCGAAGCGGTATTCGAGGATCTGGATGTAAAGCATCAGGTGCTGGAGGAGGTCGAGGAGGCGACGGGGCCCGAGACGATCTTCGCATCGAACACCAGCACCATCCCTATCGCGCACATTGCCGCCGCCGCCGCGCATCCGGAGCGAGTGCTCGGCATGCACTTCTTCTCTCCTGTGCACAAGATGCCGCTGCTCGAGGTCATCACGACTCCGCGAACGAGCCGCAACGTCGTAGCGCGCGCTGTTTCCTTCGGGAAGAAGCTCGGCAAGACTGTCATCGTGGTGAACGACGGCCCGGGATTCTATGTCAACCGGATTCTTACTCCGTACATCAACGAGGCGGGCAGGCTGCTCGACCAGGGCGCGGCGATCGATGCGGTCGACAGGGCGCTGCTCGATTTTGGTTTTCCTGTCGGACCTATAACCCTGGTGGACGAAGTGGGGCTCGACGTCGGGTCGAAGGCAGGGCAGATCATGCACGAAGCATTTGGCGCGAGGTTCGCGCCGCCCGCATCGATGCAGGCAGTGGTCGCTTCGGGCAGGTACGGCCGCAAGGTGAAGAAAGGCTTCTATCTCTACGATGAAGAAGGGAAAAAGGGCGAAGTGGATCAGAGCGTGTACGCGCTGCTCATGCCGGCCGGACGCGACTCTTCCGCGAATGGATCCGCTGCGCAGCCGCGCGCGAGTATCTCCGCCATGGAGATTCAGCACCGAACGGTGCTGCCGATGCTGAACGAAGCGGCGCGCTGCCTGGCGGAGGCGGTGATACGCTCGCCTCGGGACGGTGATGTAGGAGCGGTTTTCGGATTCGGCTTTCCGCCCTTTCGCGGTGGTCCATTCCGCTACATGGACACACTCGGCGCAGGCGAAGTTGTGCGCAGGCTGGAGGAGCTCAACGACCGGTTCCCGGGGAGATTCGAGCCGGCCGAGCTGCTCGTGTCGATGGCACGGCGCGGTGAGCGCTTTCATCCACAGTCCTGATGGAGGCGCGAGCGCATCGTTCGGGTGTTGTCTTGCTCGCATGTCTGGCGCTAGTCACCGCCTGTGGAGGTGCCGCAGTGAGCGGGCCGCGCCGCGCGCCACCGCAGACTCGCCCCGAGCGAACCGGATACGCGGAAACGTCGCGCTACGACGACGTAGTCGCCTTTCTGGATTCGCTTAAGGACCGCTCGGAGCTTTCGTTCGGATCCATCGGCAGGACCACTGAAGGCCGCGAGATTCCCTACGTTGTAGCGTCACGTCCGAAAGTCGTGACTCCGGAGGAAGCGCGTCGGCTGCGGCGGCCGATAGTCTACGTGCAGGGCAACATCCACGCGGGGGAAGTGGAGGGAAAGGAATCGCTGATGGCGCTGCTGCGGGAGCTGACTCAATCGCCGCGTGCGAACGTCCTCGACTCGGTCGTTCTCATCGCCGTCCCGATCTACAATGCCGACGGGAATGAGCGGATTGGGCCGCAGCAGACTAATCGCGGCTCGCAGAACGGGCCTGAAATCGTCGGCCAGCGCGCCAACGCGCAGGCCTTCGATCTGAATCGCGACTACGTAAAAGCGGAAGCACCGGAAACGCGTGCGTCGCTGGCGATGTTCAATGCGTGGGATCCTCACGTGTTCGTGGATTTGCACACGACGAACGGCAGCTACCATGGCTATGCGCTGACTTACGCGCCGCCTCTCAATCCAGCGGCCGCGCTCGGTGTGTTCACGCGTGACTCGCTGATGCCCGTGCTGCGCGATCGCATGAAGAAACGTCATGGCTTCGAGACCTTCGACTACGGCGACTTTGTGTCGGAGGACACCTTGTCGCAGGGATGGGTGACGTTCGATCACCGGCCGCGCTACGGCATCAACTACTACGGAATGCGCGGCCGGATAAGCATTCTGAGCGAGGCCTACTCACACGACCCGTTTCAGCGGCGGGTTGCTGCAACGACGGCGTTCGTCCGGGAGATCCTGTCGTTATCGGCAGAGCGGGGGGCCGACCTGATGGCGCGCGTGGCAGCAGCGACGCCCCCGTCATCCATCCGCGATTCGGCGTCGTCCGACAGTGCTACTCCCGTGTCGATGGGTGACGGTGCGATCACGGTTGCGATCAGATCGGAGCTGGATGCGGCGCCCGACTCCGCTGAAGTGCTCGCGGAAGAGATGGAGCGTACAAGTGACTCGACGGTAACCGAGGCTGGTGTGCCGAAAGGCAGAAAGCGCACTGGCAGGTTCAAGGGGGTCAGAATGCCGCTCTTCGACCGTTTTACTCCGACGCTGACGCGGGGCAGTCCGATTGCTTACGTCGTGCCCGCGCGGGACACTCAGGCACTACGCGTATTGCGCGACCACGGGATCCGGACAGAGGTGGCGGAGCGTCCGTGGGCAGATACGGTGCAGGTCTTTGTCGTCGACTCGCTGATGAGGGCGACGCGACCGTTTCAGGGGCATCGCGAGGTCCGCATTGTCGGCAGGTGGCGCCGGGTGATGCGCACCATTCCTCGCGGCACGATCATTGTCCCTATGCCGCAGCCGCTTCAGGCGCTTGCCATGTACCTTCTCGAGCCGGAGAGTGACGATGGCCTTGCAACCTGGAACTACTTCGACACTTCGCTGCGAGTGGGCGGAAGTTACCCGGTGCTGAAGCTCCTGACTCCACCATCACCCCCGCCCGATTCACGCTAGCCCGACGGCAATACATGCTTCGCAACGCACTTCTCTACCTGTCGAGCCAGCCACAGGTCTTCAGCTTCGTGCGCCACAACGGGATGGCGAAAGGCTTTGCCAGCCGCTTTGTCGCCGGCGAAACTCTCGACGACGCCCTCGCTGCGGTGCGCCGCCTGAACGATTGCGGAATCACTGCTTCGCTCGACCTGCTCGGCGAGAGCGTCCACAATGAAGCCGAGGCGCGCGCGTCGGCGCGCCAGTACATCGAAATGCTCGACAGCATTCACGACAAGCGCCTCGACGCGAACGTATCCGTCAAGCTCACCGCGATGGGGCTCGACATATCCGAGGAGCTATGCGTCGCGAACATGCAGGACATTCTCGATCGAGCACATCACCACAGCAGCTTCGTCCGCCTGGACATGGAAAGCAGCGAATACACCCAAAAGACGCTCGATCTTTTCTACGACCGGCTTTATCCGTCGTTCAGGGGAAATGTGGGCATCGTGCTGCAGAGCTATCTCTATAGAACGGCGGCCGATGTGGAGCGCGCCAACGAGGCTTGCGCTCGCGTCCGAATCTGCAAAGGCGCGTACAAGGAACCGGAGTCCGTCGCTTATCCTGACAAGAAAGACGTCGACTCGGCATACATTCGTGCGATGCACGCGCTGATGCTGGATGGACACTACCCCGGAATAGCGACTCACGACGAGGACATCGTCAACGATGCCCGTCGTTTCGCGAGAGACAACGACATCAGCCCGGACAAGTTCGAGTTCCAGATGCTGTATGGCGTGCGCCGGGATCTACAGGAGAAGCTGGTACGCGATGGATACCGCATGCGTGTGTACGTTCCGTTTGGAACGCAATGGTATCCGTACCTCATGAGGCGGCTCGCCGAGCGTCCGGCGAACGTGGCCTTTCTCACCGGAAACGTCATCAAGGAGATGGTCGGCCGCAGGCGGCGTCGAGGATGAGTCAGTTCCTCCCCGCGGATCACTCGAAGGGCGACGCGAATACGGTGGGAGGATACTTCGCCGTGCACCAGCGCCCGCCGGCGTTCGAAGGAAAGGACGGTGCGTCGTACAGCGTCGAGATCATGACCGATGAAACTGGCGACGCGGCTCAGCCATATGCCGGCTATCTGCTGTTCGTCCGATGGGGCGTCGGCGATCCGGTTGCTTCTGGACACGTCGAGACTCCTTTTCTGCGGTATGCGGGGAACGAGAAGGACGCACGTGCGCAGATCGGCTCAATGATGCTGAACGAGGCCCGCGCCGAGCTGGACCGTGCAATCGCGGGACGTGAGCCGTCGCGCACCTGGTGGGATGCGATGCGGCAAGAGGGCGGTCCTTGACTGGCGAAGCATCCGTGGAAGAGATGCTCGATGCCGTCGTGATGAGCGGCACCGGCGGTGTGTGGAAAGTGCGGACAGGGGGCGGCGAAACTCTCGATGTTCCGCTCCGGGGACGGGTGAAGAAAGTGGGCGACGAGGCGCTCAAGCTCACTGTCGGCGATGATGTGAAGCTGGACAAGGATGTACAGGGTGGAACGTGGGCGATCGCGGAGATCCTTCCGCGGCGATCGCAACTCGCGAGGCGCATGCCCGGTGGAGGTCACGGGCAACGTATCGTCGCGGCCAATGTCGATCAGGTCGTCGTAGTCTTCGCAGCGGCGAAGCCCGAACCCCACATTCGCATGCTCGACCGCTTTCTCGTCATCGCGGAGGGCAATCATCTGGAGGCGCGGATTGTCATCAACAAGATCGATCTCGTCGATGAACCGGATACGCGTGAGCGATTCCGCGATTACGCCAGGGCGGGATACCAGCTTCACTACACCAGCTTCAAGAAGGCAATCGGCCTCGGCGAGTTGCACGATGCGCTGGCGGGTCGCACCTCGGTGCTCAGCGGCCCATCGGGCGTCGGGAAGTCGTCGTTGCTGAACGGGATGTATCCGGGTCTCAATCTTCGCGTTGGTGAAATCAGTGAGTCAGTGAACAAGGGACGCCATACTACCGTCGGTGCCGCGCTGCATCCACTGCCGGATGCGGGGTTTGTAGTGGACACGCCGGGGTTGCGTGAGGTCGGCATGTGGGGAATGCCGTCCGATCACCTCGACGTCTGTTTTCCTGAGTTCCGCACCGCGCTGGAGCGGTGTCGCTTTGGCGACTGCACACACGTGATCGAGCCGCACTGCGAGGTTCGTGCTGGCGTGGAGAGCGGCGCCATCAGCTGGGAACGGTACGAGAGCTATGTGAAGCTGCGCGGAGAGCTCGAGGATACCGAAAGAAAATGGGCGAGCTCGAAACCGGTTACCTATGATTCGAAGAAGCGAGGCCGGTGACGCGGTCTATTTGATTACCGCCGCCAGAAATCGCTCGATGGCGTAAGTGCTGAGTTGTCCGCACGGGCCGCTGAAATTGTAGTCACAGCCGTGCGTCGCCCATGGCAGCTCGAGATACAAATGGGGTCGTCGAGCCTGCCTGAGCCGCTCGGCAAGCAGCTCGCTCTGCCTGGAAAAGACGAGCTCGTCCCGCGTCCCGTGAATGAGCAAACTGGGAACCGTTGACGAGCTTACGAAATTCACCGGTGACGACGAAGCGTACGCGTTGCGTGCCGTGGCCGGAGTTCCCTGAAGGAACTGCTCCAGGATCTGCGTGCTGTTGATCACGCGCGGGTTGGACGGATTCACATAGCCGAACACCTGGTCGCTGGGCCCGTAGAACGAGACAACCCCGCGTATAGCCGGATCATTCAGAGTGTACGCTGACAGCAGCGCGAGCTGTGCCCCGGCTGAGCGGCCGATGAGAACCAGGCGGGTGGTATCGAGCCCGAGACGGGCGCCGTTGGCTTTCAGATAGGCGAGCGCGGTGTTCACGTCGTCGGTGGCCGCCGGGTGAGGATGCGCGGGCGCGAATCGATAGGCCAGTGACGCGACGATGTAACCACGCGCAGCGAGGTAATAGTTCAGCGCGGCGAGGTCGCCGCGAGAGCCTCCCTGCCACGAGCCGCCATGAATCATCACCACCACGGGAGAAAAATCGGGCGTGGACGAGCGCCGATACAGATCCAGCTCCATTGGCTTGTTACCGCGCATTGTGTAGACGTACGTCGTGACATTGACGGCGGGTGACTGCGGCCCGCTCATGAGTCCACCAAATGACAGCGGTTTAGTAAGCGGGGTTGCGCCGGTGAGCGTTCTCGGCGTTGCAGCGCCGAATGCAGTCACGAGGCGTTTGTCCAGGGTGCGCGAGATCTGATGCGCGCGGGCGAGAGGCGTGAGAGACAGGCCGATGGCGAAAATCGATAGCGCTCCCGCCACC
>JALYOO010000338.1 GCA_030856845.1 Gemmatimonadota bacterium | reverse complement strand
TCATGGAATCCAGACGATTACGGGCGTCGATCGCTTCGCGCTGCTTCTTGTCATCGTCGGCGTTCTTCTCCGCATCCTTCACCATGCGGTCGATCTCGGCGTCCGACAAACCGCTCGACGCCTCGATGCGGATCTTCTGCTCCTTGCCCGTCGCCTTGTCTTTCGCCGTCACGTGCAGAATGCCATTGGCATCGATGTCGAAGGTGACTTCGACCTGAGGCATACCACGCGGTGCGGGCGGAATCCCGGTCAGCTGGAACTTGCCGATGGTCTTGTTGTACGTCGCCAGCTCGCGCTCACCTTGAAGAACGTGGATCTCGACGGTTGTCTGATTGTCGTCGGCCGTGGAGAATGTCTCGCTCTTCTTGGTTGGAATTGTCGTGTTGCGCGGAATGAGCACGGTTGTCACGCCGCCGAGTGTCTCGATTCCAAGTGACAGCGGAGTGACGTCGAGAAGCAGAACGTCCTTCTGTTCGCCGGTCAGCACTGCACCCTGAATCGCTGCGCCGATCGCGACGACTTCGTCAGGATTCACGCCCTTGTTGGGCTCCTTGCCGAAGAACTTCTTGACGACTTCCTGAATTTTCGGAATGCGCGTCGACCCACCGACCAGAATTACCTCGTCGATCTCGTTCGGCTTGATCCCCGCATCCTTCAGCGCCTGCTCCATCGGTGGAATCGTGCGCTGTATCAGATCGTCGACGAGCTGCTCGAACTTCGCTCTCGTCAGCTGATAGTTCAGATGCTTTGGCCCACTCTGGTCGGCGGTGATGAACGGCAGATTGATGTCTGTCGTCTGCGTCGTGGACAGCTCCATCTTCGCCTTTTCGCCCGCTTCCTTGAGCCGCTGGAGCGCCATCGGATCCTTGGACAGATCGATCGCCTGGTCGCGCTTGAACTCCGTCACCAGCCAGTCGATCACGCGCTGGTCGAAGTCGTCGCCGCCGAGGTGAGTGTCACCGTTGGTGGACTTGACTTCGAACTGGCGGGATCCCTCGACGTCATAAAGCTCGAGGACGGAGATGTCATACGTGCCGCCGCCAAGATCGAACACGGCGATCTTCTCATCCTTCTTCTTGTCCAGTCCGTACGCGAGCGCCGCAGCCGTCGGCTCGTTGATGATGCGAAGCACTTCGAGGCCGGCAACCTTGCCGGCGTCTTTCGTCGCCTGCCGCTGCGAGTCGTTGAAATAGGCAGGCACGGTGATGACTGCCTTCTCCACCTTGTATCCGAGGTAGTCTTCGGCAGTCTGCTTCATTTTCTGGAGAATCATCGCGGAGATCTCTGGCGGGGTATAGCGCTTGCCCTGCACCTCCACGTTGACGAGGTCGTTCGCGCCGCCGGCGACCTTGTAGGGCACTCGCGACTTCTCGTCCTTCACCTCGTCCTGTTTCCGACCCATGAACCGCTTGATCGAAAACACGGTGTTCTGCGGGTTCGTGACTGCCTGCCGCTTGGCGATTTGCCCGACGAGCCTGTCACCGTCCTTCGTAAAGCCCACAACGGAAGGGGTTGTGCGACCTCCCTCCGCGTTGGGAATCACGACCGGGTCGCCTCCCTCCATTACCGCTACGACGGAGTTGGTGGTCCCGAGGTCGATTCCGATCACTTTATCTGCCATATCAGCCCCTTGATTGGTTATGCTTGTTGATGGTGCGACCTTAAGGGCAAGGGGCAGGCCGCGGATTGCTGCCAAAACGGCGCATCGCGATTTGATGCCGAAATCGGGAAGCCAGTGATTCCACTCAGCGACGAACACAAGACGCTGCGCACGCCGGTGATGACCTACGCGCTCATCGGAATCACGGTGGCCGTGTGGCTGTTGGTGCAGGGCGCCGGGTTCAACGAGTATGCGCTGGCGTCGAGCGTCTGCAATCTCGGGATGGTGCCCGGCGAGCTGACCAGGCAGGCGGCCATTGGCGCCGGCATCCCGCTGGGCAACGGGCTCGCCTGCATCATCGACAATGAGCGGATCAACGTCCTGACTCCGATAACGTCGATGTTCCTGCACGGAAGCTGGAGCCACATCATCGGCAACATGCTGTTTCTGTGGGTGTTCGGGAACAACATCGAAGACAGCATGGGACGGGTGCGTTTCCTCCTCTTCTATCTCGTTTGCGGGGTAGTGGCAGGACTCGCGCACGTGCTCGTGCAGCCCGCGTCACCCGTTCCCACCGTCGGTGCTTCGGGGGCGATCTCGGGGGTGCTTGGCGCCTACCTCGTGCTGTATCCGCAGGTGAGAGTGCGGATGCTTTTCATCTTCGTGATTTTTTTCAAGGTGATTCCCATTCGCGCCTGGATGGTGCTCATCTGGTGGTTCGCGCTTCAGGTGTTGAGCGGGCTGCCCGAGCTGACCAGCATGCGCCCTGAAGTGTCGAGCGGAGTTGCATTCTGGGCTCATGTCGGCGGGTTCGTCGCGGGCCTGGTACTGGTCAAGCTGTTCGAGAATCCGCGCCTCGTCGCCCAACGTGCCGTGGTGCCGGCCACTCAATAGGCCCTAGGAGCCGCGCAACGGTAACGCCTCCGCGTTCGATGGCTCGGGTGACACAGCGGCTATAAATTCTCCGCCGCGGACAATTACACCGCCCAAAGAGGAGCCGACTTGAAGCTGATTCCACGTGATGCGGAGTTCTACGGCATGTTCGCTGACGTGTCAAAACGTTTGACGGGATCCGCGCGCCTTCTTCACGAGATCTTCAGGGACCCGGCTCGTCTCGAGGAACACGTGGCGTCGATCAAGACGCTCGAACATGAAGCTGACAATATCACGTACGAAATAACGACCCGCATCGACCGAACTTTCGTTACACCGTTCGATCGAGAGGACATCCATGCGCTGGCGGGGGAGCTCGACGATGTTGTCGACCTGATCGACGGCACGGCCCGCCGCGCGGCGATTTTTCATTTGGAGACATCGAGAGAACACGGGGTCACGCTGTCCGAGATCCTGCTTCGCGCCGCCGAATGCGTCGAAGAAACAGTCGGGAAGATGAAGGATCCAAAGGCGGTAAGCGCCGGCACCAGGAAGCTCAAGGAGCTCGAGGAGGAAGGCGACGCTGTCTATCACGAGGCGATGGAGGCGTTGTTCCAGTCCGGTTCCGATGCCATCGAAGTGATCAAGTGGAAGGAGCTGTACGACAAGATCGAAGACGCCGTCGACCAGTGCGAGGACGTCGGCAACGTGCTTCACAGCATTTCGCTGAAGAACGCCTGACGTGCTGTACTACGTCCTAGCGATCGTTGGCGTCGCGCTGATATTCGATTTCATCAACGGCTTCCACGATTCCGCCAACTCCATCGCGACGATCGTAGGGACGCGCGTATTGAGCCCCATCGCTGCCGTCATCTGGGCAGCGTTCTTCAATTTCATCGCGGCGTTCGTGTTCACCACCGCCGTCGCGAAAGCAATCGGCAAGGGGCTGATCGACCTGAACATCGTGACGCCCAACGTGATTCTGGCCGGATTGCTCGGCGCAATCATCTGGGATCTGTTCACCTGGTTCTACGGAATTCCGTCGAGCTCCTCGCATGCGCTCATCGGCGGGTATGCAGGCGCAGCGGTGGCAAAGGCGGGATTGGCTGCGCTGCTCTGGGGCCGGAAGTGGTTCGAAACGCTTTCATTCATCGTCATCTCTCCTCTCTTCGGCGTCTTTCTCGGCTTCGTGCTGATGGTGATGCTGTACTGGATATTCCAGCGCATGGCGCCCGCGAGGGTGAACCGATTCTTCCGGCGGGGGCAGCTGGTAAGCTCGGCGATGTTTTCGCTTGCCCATGGCGGCAATGATGCACAGAAAACAATGGGAATAATCGTTGGGCTGCTGGTGGTGGTCGAGCCATTGCTGGCGCGCGAGACCGGGTGGCTTCGCGCTCTCTACGTTCCGAATGCCGACGACATACCCGTCTGGGTGATCCTCAGCGCGCACGCGTCGATTGCGTTGGGTACGTTGTTCGGAGGATGGCGAATCGTCCACACCATGGGCTCCCGCATTACGAAACTCAGGCCAATCGGCGGTTTCGCCGCTGAAGGCGCAGGAGCCATCGCCATCATCATGGCCACCACAATGGGTATTCCGGTGAGCACCACTCACACGATAACGGGCGCGATCGTCGGAGTCGGAGCCACCAACCGGTTGTCCGCGGTGCGCTGGGGCCTGGCCGGCCGTATTCTCTGGGCATGGGTTCTGACGATCCCTGCCTCCGGACTCATCGCCGCGGGGACTTATATCCTGCTGCGAACATTCGTTGGAGCGTAGTCAATGCAGGCAGTAGATCCGTCGTTGTTCTTCAACCGCGAGCTCAGCTGGCTCGAGTTCAACGCGCGCGTGCTGAACGAGGCGTTCGACGAGCGCAATCCGCTACTCGAAAGGCTCAAGTTCCTGGCCATCTTCAGCACCAATCTCGACGAATTCTACATGGTTCGCGTGGCGGGATTGCGCAGACAAATCGCCGCGGGCGTTCATTCGTCAGCACCCGATGCGATCTCTCCCTTCGATCAGCTTGCCGCCATTCACAAGAGAGCAGGAGAGCTGATCGCGCTTCAACGCAAATGCCTTCACGAGAACCTCCTTCCCGCCCTGGCCGCGCACGGTGTTCGTCTGGTGGGAGTGGAAGCATTGACCCCGGACGAGTGGTCGACGATCGACGATTTCTTCCAGTCCCACGTGTTTCCGGTGCTCACTCCCCTGGCGGTGGATCCAAGTCACCCGTTTCCCTACATATCGAACCTTTCGCTTTCCCTCGCGGTGCGGCTGCGCAACCCCGCCACCGGAGCGGAGGAGTTTGCGCGAGTGAAAGTCCCCAAGAGCCTGCCGCGCTGGGTGCCGTTCGGCCGCCCGAACCAGTTCGTACCTCTGGAGCGCGTGATCGCAGCCAACCTTGCCTCTCTGTTTCCGGGCATGGACGTTCTCGGGTGCAATGCCTTCCGCATAACACGCTACTCCGATCTGGAGCTCGCCAACTCCGATGAATCCGATGACCTGCTGGCGCTGATCGAAGAGCAGGTATTCAGGCGGCGTTTCGCGGAGGTCGTGCGAGTGGAAGTCGAGACGGGAACGCCGGAGTCGCTGTGCGCATTGCTCATCGAGGAACTGCGCGATGACCAGCCGACGGAGTTCCCCGCGCTACCGCCGATCGACCTGGTGGAGACGGGATCGCTGCTCGAGCTCGGAGATCTGCTGGCGATCGCTTCGCTCGACGTCCCGGAGCTGCACGATGCTCCGCTCGTCCCATCAATACCGCGTGAGCTGAAGGACCCCGCCCGGTCGATCTTCGACGTCATCCGCGAGACCGATGTGCTTGTGCATCATCCGTTCGACTCATTCGCCGCCTCTGTCGAACAGTTCATCACCGCCGCCGCGATGGACGACAACGTGCTGGCGATCAAAATGACGTTGTACAGAACGAGCGGCGACACGGCGATAGTGCGCGCGCTCACCGAAGCAGCGGAGCGCGGAAAACAGGTGGTCGTTCTGATAGAGCTCCAGGCCCGGTTCGATGAAGCCAACAACATCACCTTCGCGCGCACACTGGAAAGTTTCGGCGTGCACGTAGCCTATGGACTGGCCGGGCTAAAGACTCACACCAAGACCACACTGGTGGTTCGCCGGGAGGGCGACGGCATTCGCCGCTACGCGCACCTTGGCAGTGGCAACTATAACTCGAAGACTGCGCGCACCTACACAGACATCGGGTTGCTCACCAGCAACGCGGCACTCGGCGCCGACCTAACCGATCTGTTCAATGCTCTGACGGGGTTCTCGCGCCAGACGAAGTACCGCGAATTGCTGGTTGCTCCATCGTCGATGAGAAAGAGTTTCATCGAGATGATCGAGCGCGAGGCGAATCACGCGCGCCAGGGAAAACCGGGCCGGATCATCGCCAAGATGAACGCCCTTGTCGACGCCGAAATCATTCAATCGCTCTACGCTGCGTCGCAGGCGGGCGTTCAGATAGACCTGATCGTACGAGGCATATGCTGTCTTCGCCCCGGAGTGCCGGGTATCAGCGACACCGTGCGTGTGATCAGCATCGTCGGCCGGTTCCTCGAGCATTCGAGGCTCTTCTACTTCGCCAACGGCGGCGAGGAGGAGTTCTACTTCGGCTCGGCCGACTGGATGCCTCGCAACTTCGACCGCAGGGTGGAAGCAGTTGCGCCGGTGGTCGAATCGGGTCTGCATCCACGTCTTCATTCACTGCTTCAAACCTGTCTGGCGGACAATCGGCAGGCGTGGGATCTCGCCGCCGATGGCACCTACACGCAGCGCTCGCCGAACGGTGACCAGGAGCGGGCAACGCACCGCATCCTGCTGCGCGATTCGTGGGGAATGACAGCCGCGTCACGCGACTGACTCAGTCGGCGCTGCCCTCCGAATCATCCGCCATGTAGACGGTACCGTCCGGAGCGACGATCTCGATCGGCTTGCCGGCAATGTCGGACAACAGCGTCGATTTGCGGCTCGCTCCCCACAGGTCGAGCCGAAGACTCGCCGCGCGGGGGTGCGGAATCGCGGTGATTCTGATTGCTCGCCGCATCCACCGGATCTTGACGCCTTCAACCGAGCCGGAATGGCCCCGATCGAAGCCGTCAGCCAATCTGAGAATCGCGGCCAGCCGTCGAATCGTCTGACGCAGTGGCTCGTCCAGAGCACCGAAATTCGGGTGCTTCTTTTTTGGCGGGGCACCGCGGTGATACCGCGCAATGTTTGCCACCGCGATCTGATCCACCGGTGACATCCCGAGCAGCTCGGCGTGCTGGATCAGGTGGTACGAATGCTTGTGGTGCTTGTCGTAGTTGATGTGGTAGCCGATGTCGTGAAGGAGAGCGGCGTCGGCGAGCAGTATGCGCTCGTCGGGAGAGCATCCCAGCCGTCGTCCAATGGCGTCAAAAATCTGGAGTGCCAGCTTCTGCACGTGCCGCGAGTGCGGCTCTTCGTAATGAGAGCGCTGCGCAAGGTCACGCACTGAGCGTTCACGCGCTTCACCGCGATCTGCGGGAGTGGCCGTAATGCGCGCGGCTTCGAGCAACAGGCCTTCACGGATTCCGTACGCCGAGACCGCCAGCTCGCGCGCTTCGATGCGGGCCAGAACCTCGGCCGCGATGGCCAGTCCCGCAACGATGATGTCGGAGCGCGCCGCATTCAGCCCGGGAACTTCCAGCCGCTCGGCGGGAGACATGTCGTTCAGCACCTCGACGAGATGCTCCAGGTCCACCCGCGCAACTACGGTTCCGTGCACCGTTCGCGCGCTCTGCATCCCCCGGCGAGCAAGATGTATCCCCGCGAGGTTGGTGAACGTACCGCCGGAACAGATCAGCTGTGCACCATGCCAGTGTTTCGGTGAAAGCTCATGCGCAAGCTCGCGCCTGGCGTGCTTGCGAAGGCGACGCAGCGCATTCCGCGGGTTCGCCCCCTGAAAGAACTGCTCCGTCATCCTGATCGTGCCGAGCGGCAGGGAGATCAGGCGCTCGACGAGTCCGTCCGCGCTGAGGGCGAGTTCGAGCGAGCCCCCACCGATATCCATGATGACAGCCCGGCCCACAGAAAGCTCGAAATGCGCCAGCGCGCTGCGAAAGCTGAGTCGCGCTTCGTCCTCGCCGTCTAGCACGGCGACTCGCAATCCCGTTTCCTTGCGTACGAGGTCGAGGAACGCCTTGCCGTTGTCGGCGTCGCGCACTGCGCTGGTTGCAACAACCTCGATGCGCTGAGACCCGAGCTGTCGCGCCAGCGTCGCCATGCGGGACAGAGCAGCGACAGCGTTCTCTATCGCTTCATCACTGAGCTTGCCCGTCGCGTCGAGGCCGGTGCCCAGGCGCGGCGCAGCCTTCATCTCATCGACGACCCGGATGTTGCCGTTAGTGGCGACGTCGGCAATGATCTGCCGGATCGAGTTGGATCCGATGTCGATGGCCGCGATTCTGATCTCGGCGGCTCCACCCGGCTGTGCGCTTCCGCGCAAAAGCCGCAGCTGCGAGGATGGATGATTCATGCGGCTAGCGTCAGTTGGCGGAGGTCGCCGCGCTGTCGAGGTTCAGCGGTGCGGGGGACGCGATGGAGACATCGTGCCTCGTTTCGGGGCGAAGCGGGAGGAACGCCCTGATTGTTGTGCCGATTCCCGGCTCGCTTTGCGCCGCCACCCGTCCGCCGTGTGCTTCTGCCATGTGCTTTACAATGGCAAGCCCGAGGCCGCTTCCACCGGATCGCCGAGCGCGCCCCTTGTCTGCCCTGTAAAGCCTTTCGAAAATGCGCGGCAAATGGTGCGGAGCGATTCCCTCGCCGGTGTCTCGCACTCCAATCCATGTGCCGTCACCGGTGGACTCGGAGAAAACTTCGATCCGACCGGTAGACGTGTGTCGCAGCGCGTTCTCGGTGAGGTTGGCAACGATCTGTCTTACCGCGGTGCGATCCGCCTGGACCGTGGCGCTCGCGGAATCGAGCGTCGATACCAGCGCGATTCCCTTGGCCGACGCCGCCGGACCCAGCGACTCGAACACCTCGTCGACCGCGTTCTGAAGGGCGACAGCCTCCGGCCTCGGTATCCAGCCGCCCGATTCGATTCTGGACAGGTCGAGCATGTCGTCGATGACACGCTGCATCCGCGTGGTGTTCGATACGATCGCGCGCGCGAACTGTTTTCTCGCTTCGGGAGGAGGATCCTGATTGGCGAGTGTGATGGCGAATCCGCTGGCGATCGTTAAGGGAGAGCAGAGCTCGTGCGACACGTTGGCGATGAAATCCCGGCGGATGTTCTCCAGTGACTCAAGCCGCGCCGAGAGGTGCTCGAGGGATTCCGCCAGATCGCCCACCTCTCCCGGCGCGTCGATTGGCGGATGCTTGCCGAACTCACGCCGCGCGAGTGCAGCGGCGACGTCACGCAGCTGGATGATCGGTCTCGACACATACCGTGCGAACATGAGCGCCAGGAGGAACGCCCACGCCAGCGCGAAAAATCCCGCCGTCACGAGATCGCGCCGGGCGGTGTCGAATATCGCGTCGAGTGTTCGCGTGTGGACGCCAACCCGAACGGCACCTCGAGTGGCCGGGATGGCGACGTAAATCTCATGACCCCCAATGCCGGGAGTGGCTTCCGTTGCGATACCAGTTTCCCCACCAAGCGCCTTGGCAATCTCGGGGCGCCCGGGACTGGTTCCTGCCGGACTCACCGGCTCACCACCGGTCGCGGCGTCGGCGACAATCGCGCCACCCGGAGACACCAGGCTGACGCGGCCGCCCACTGCGGCCGCTGCATTCTGTGCGATTGTAAACGGGTCGGAGTCGCCCGTCCATTGCGACGCGATCAACCGCGCCTCGCGACCCAGCTCTGCAGCGCGCTCAGCGATGATCCGCTCCTGCAGCCGCGTGTCCACTATCACGACCACCACCATCACGAGAACGGTGATCAGGCCGAGTGAAAAAATGAGCAGCCGATAGACGAGCTTCACGCCTTCGCGCTGGCGTCGCTGAAGCGATATCCGAAGCCGCGAACTGTCTCGATCATGTCACCCGCGGTACCGAGCTTCGACCGAAGTCTCTGCACGTGCACATCGACCGTTCGCGTCTGCATGTCAGGTTCCGCACCCCAGATGGCCTGGAGGAGGTGTTGTCGCTGTTGCACCTGGCCGGCGTGATCTACCATCAGCAGGAGGAGCCGATATTCAGTTGGAGTGAGAACTACCTCGTTGCCCCCGACCCTCACCCGGTGCGCCTGCCTGTCGATTACGACATCCCCAACGACGCTCATCTGCTCCGGCGTATGATGAACTCGTCCGCGTCGAAGAATCGCCTTGGCCCGGAGTACGAGCTCTTCAGGATTGAAGGGCTTGGTGAGATAGTCGTCGGCTCCCAGTGACAGGCCGCGAATGCGATCGGCGTCTTCGCGGAGCGCAGTGAGCATCAGCACCGCGGAGTCACGCGTGCGCGGGTTCGCGCGCAGTGCCGATAACACCTGGAAGCCCGACATGTCCGGCAGCATCAGATCCAGGATGACGAGTGCCATGCGGTATTGCCGCGCTTTCGCCAGCGCCTCCTGCCCGTCCGAAGCGGTATGAACCTCGTAGCCGCTGGTCGTCAGGTGGTAGGCGACAAGCGTGACTATCTCTGGCTCGTCGTCGACGACGAGAATGCGAAGCTTGGGAGGAGGGGGGAGGCTCATGTCCGCATACATTAGTAGCCGTGGCCGTTACGTCAACTTTTTTGTGAGCTCATGACTGCGGCTGATGACGAACCCGCGGACAGTTCAGTCCTCGAAATGGTGTTTGATCTGCTTGCCTTCCGCGAGGTAGACTGCATCCTCGCCGATATTGGTGGCGAGGTCGGCCACTCGCTCGAGGTTGCGGCTTACCAGCAGCAGCTCGAGGGAAGGAGTGATCGTGCGCGCGTCCTCCATC
>JALYOO010000468.1 GCA_030856845.1 Gemmatimonadota bacterium | reverse complement strand
GAATATGAGTTCTAGCCGGGGCAATCTCCATACCCGGGTATGGCATACAGGGTGCATGGAGGTAGTACATGGAGACTCCCGCGGGTCCCGATTTCCCGGATGAGCGCCGACACGCAGCCGGGAACGTCTACACGAACGTCCGCAGGCGGTCTGTCGAACGCCCGCCGCTCACGCGGTTGCAGAGTGTTGCCAAAGCCATCACGCAGGGCCTGGCGGCGAGCGTTCTGCTTGCGGCCGGCACGGTGTGGACCCTGAATCAACAAAAGCCGAAGTTCGTCAAGCCCGGCGACATGCTGAAGCTTCCCGCGTCGTTCGTGGTGGCACCGCCGCCGGTGAGCGAGCAGGTGTTCCGGGTGAGCAGCGTGATCCGCCGGTACACGAAGGACACGGTCCATGCCAACAAGATTGCCACCGCGCTGGTGCGCGAGGGTGGCAAGCGCGACCTCGACCCCGCGCTGCTGATCGGGCTGCTGATCGCCGAGAACGCGAAGTTCGACATCCACGCCCGCAGCAATGTGAGCGCGCGGGGCTTGATGCAGGTGATGCCGTTTCACGCCGGCAAGTGGAAGCAGTGCCCGTCGCGTGACCTCGCCGATATCGACTCCAACATCTGCTACGGTACGAGCATCCTGGCGGACATGATCAAGCGCTCGCCGTCGATGGAGAGGGCATTGCTGCGATACAACGGGTGTGTGCGGGGAACCAACACGCCGCGCTGCCACACGTATTCCGGAAAGGTGCTGCGCTACGCCGACAAGGCCGCATCTCAGATGCTCGCGGCTCCATTCTCGCGGCCGTCCTCGGAGTAAAGCAGCCGCCTTTTCGGCCACGGTAAATGTGCCGCGTGTAGTCGCAAGTCGTTGCGTGCAAACCGTTTAGGGCTGGCGTCGCTGCAGACGAGTAGCGGAAGGACATTGTCGTATGGCTGTAACCGTCGCGGGCCGCTACCTTTCGAGTTGCCGACGCCTTGGCAGCGCCTATTCCGTCGGGAACGGAGGACTACTTGTATCAGCGGCCTAAAAGAACACCTCACCGCCCGCTTCGGGGAAAGACAAGCCTCAAGCTCGTAAGAGACCGGAAGCAGGTGGCTGAGCTGTATCGGTCGCACTGGCGGCGAGCGCTGCGCTCGGCGGCGCAGGTGTGCAGGCTCAGCTTGTTTCTCGCCGCCGGAACCGTCTGGACGGTCAACCAGCACCAGCCGAAGTACGGCCAGCCAGCCGGCCTCCTGCGGCTGCCTGCGCCCGTAATCGACGCCGCCCGGGCAAGCGAGGATCCGTTCCGAATCGCCCAGGTTTTGCGCCGCTACACCAAGAACGGCGACGTGGCGGACAGCATCGCCCGCGCTGTCGTTTCGGAGGGGAGAAAGAGAAAAATCGATCCAGCCCTTCTTCTTGGCGTGATGCTCGTCGAATCCGACAACCTCAACCCCCGCGCACGCAGCTTCGTAGGCGCGCGCGGGCTGATGCAGGTGATGCCGTTTCATCGTGGAAGCTTTGGATGCAAATCGTCGGACCTGTACGGCATCGAGTCGAATATCTGCCACGGTGTCGGGGTGCTGGCGGACAACATCAAGCGAGCACCGAACCTGCGCGTCGCGCTGCAGCGGTACAACGGGTGTGTGACAGGATCGAACACCCCCAACTGCAGCAGCTATTCCGGTAAGGTGATGCGGCTCACGAGCAAGACCGCGGCGCAGCTGCGATCAGTGGGAACGCAGGCACAGGACTAACGGCCGCACGGCCCTCACCCGAAAGTGCGAGCGAGGCTATCCCCTGGGTGGGTGCTTGCCGCCGCCCTCGCTGGAATCTCCTTCGCCGGCCCGCTTGTAAGCCTGTCTCGCGCTACGCCGCTGGCGATCGCTGCGTGGCGCCTCACCTTTTCTCTGTTCATCGTCGCCGCCGCCCTGGTCCTGACGGCCGAATGGCGGCAATGGCGGCGATTCACCGCCAGGGACACGCTCTTCTCCCTGGGTGCCGGACTGTGTCTGGCGCTGCATTTCTGGGCCTGGAACGCTTCCATTCAAATGACGACGATCGCCGCGTCGGTCACTCTGGTGAGTCTGCAGCCCGCGGTGATCGTCGCGATCTCTGCCCTCTTTCTCGCTGAGTCGCCCACCCGGCGGCAGCTTGCCGGAATCGCCATCGCGATCGCGGGGGCGATAGTGATTGCTTCGCCCGGGATGTCCACCGCCGCGGGGATGCTCGAGAATCGCGCTCTGTTCGGCAACCTGCTCGCCATTTCCGCGGCGATCACCGCCGGCATCTACTACACGATTGGCCGGCACCTGCGCGCGCGCTTTGGCATCTGGGCGTACGTCGGCCCGGTGTATCTCGTGTGCACTATCGCCTTGGTAGCCGCTGCGCTCCTGCGGGGCGACCCGCTGGTTCCACAGCCGCGCCGGGAGTACGCGATATTCGCCGGGCTGGCCCTCGGTCCAATGTTGCTTGGCCACACCGGAATGAACTGGGCATTGAAATATCTACCGGCCTACGTGGTGAATCTCGTCGTGCTCGGCGAACCGATCGGTGCCACTGTCCTCGGCGCGCTGATCCCCGGAATCGCCCAGATCCCTTCGGTCATGACGCTGGTCGGCGGGAGTATCGTGCTGGCGGGGGTAGTGATCGCTGCCGGAGGAACTGTCAGTGCCGCACGGAATAGTAAAGAAGGTGCCAAAGATCAGTAGCACTGGCCGCTATTTGTGGTTTCAGCGAGCTTTCAGTGTTGCTGTGCTTGATCGAGCACTAACGCCCTGGGCGTACGCACCATCCACGTTTTCCAATCGATATGACCTTGCGCGCCCGCCCCTGCTTTCATCCCCGTCGCCCCGCCATCACCCTCGCCATCGCCGCGCTGGCGTTGGTCCCGGCACTCGCCTCAGCACAGGGAAGAATCACGTCTCCGCTGCAGCAGTTCGGCCACAACATCGGCGACGATTATTTCCTCGCCAACTATGCTCAGCTGACGGCCTACTGGCAGAAGCTGGACGCGGAATCCAATCGGATGCGGGTAGAGCGTATCGGAACGACTGCCGAGGGCCGGCCGATGGTGATGGCCATCATCACCGCGCCGGACAACTTCAAGAAACTCGGTAAATACAGAGAGATCGCGGAGAAGCTAGCCCGCGCCGACGGGTTGACTGGGGCGCAGGCGCGCGAGCTTGCGCGCGACGGCAAAGCGGTCGTGTGGATCGACGGAGGGCTGCACGCCACCGAGGTGCTGGGAGCGCAGCAGCTGATCCAATGGGTGTACGAGATGGTGAGCCGCGACGACCCGGAGACGCGGCGGTTTCTGCGCGACGTGATTCTGCTCGCGGTCCTCGCCAATCCCGACGGGATGGACCTGGTCTCCAACTGGTATATGCGCGATTCCGTTCCTGCGAAACGCTCGATCCTCGGTGTGCCGCGGCTTTATCAGAAATACGCCGGGCACGACAACAACCGCGATTCGTACATGGCATCGCAGCCGGAGACTCAGGCAATGGACAGTATTCTGTTCAGGGCCTGGTATCCACAGATCATGTACAACCATCATCAGACCGGGCCGGCGGGAACCATCATGTTCGCTCCGCCGTTCCGCGATCCATTCAACTACAATCTCGA
>JALYOO010000279.1 GCA_030856845.1 Gemmatimonadota bacterium | reverse complement strand
GCTCGGTACTGTTTCGCACGAGTTCTTTCACGCCTGGAACATGGAGCGGCTGCGAGCACGCTCGCTGGAACCGTTCGACTTCGATGATGAGAACATGTCGGAGGAGCTCTGGTTCGGCGAAGGATTCACGAACTACTTCGGGCCCTTGATCATCCGGCGCTCGGGGCTTTACACGGACGACGATTTTGCACACAACATCGGGAACGCGATAGCAGGCACCGTCAACAATCCGGGGCGCAAGCATTACTCCGCTGTCGGAATGAGCCTCCAGGCGCCGTTTCGTGACGGCGCGGCTTTTCCCGATCCGATCAATCCCAACACTTTCATTTCGTACTACACCTGGGGCTCGGTGATTGCGCTGGGACTCGATCTGACACTGCGGGATCGCTTCAATGCCTCGCTCGACGACTACATGCGACTGCTGTGGCGGGACTTCGGGAAGGCGCAGTCAACTGCTTTCGTGCCTGTTCGCCCCTACACGATGCGCGACCTGCGCGCAGTGCTGGGTAAGCTGACGAAGGACACGGCGTTCGCCAACGAGTTCTTTCGCCGGTACATCGATGGGAATGACGTTCCAGACTTTTCGCCACTGCTAGCCCGCGCCGGTTTTCAGATCCCCAGTGACAGTGTGCTACGTCCATTCCTCGGTGCATCGCTGGCTAATGATTCGGCGGGTGTCTTCGTCAACTGGACGGCGGAGAACGGTTCGATGTACCAGGCCGGCATTGCCAATGGCGCGATCGTACACGCGATCGGCGGGGTACCGGTGGCGTCGAGCGATTCCCTGAACGCGGTGATCGCACGGCACCGTGTCGGAGAGATCTTAACCGTCGACGTAACGCGGGTTGGCCGCAGGCAGACGATCCCGATGAGGCTTGTCGGATTGCAGGCGATTCGTGTCGTTACCTACGAAAGCGCGGGGTTACCCGTGACGGCTGCGATGCGTGCATTTCGCCAGAGCTGGCTCGGAGGTAAAGCGGCCAGGTGAAGGATCTGTTCGACGCCGATGTGACGCGTCTGCTGGCCGCCTGGCAGAACGGTGATACGTCCGCGGCCAATGAGCTGTTTCCTCTGGTCTACGAAGAGCTGCACAGGGTGGCCGGCCGTGCGATGCGCAGTGAGGATGCCGGACACACGCTCCAGCCAACCGCGTTGGTGAACGAAGTGTACCTGCGGCTGGTGGACCAGAAGCGCGCCGACTGGCAGAACCGGGCGCAGTTTTTCGGCGTTGCCGCGCAGATAATGCGTCGAGTCCTGGTGGATCACGCGCGGGCTCACCGGTCCGAGAAGAGAGGCGGCGGAGTGAGTCCGGTCACACTCGATGACTCCCACGATCTGTCACCCGCGTCTGACACGATGAACATTCTCGCGCTGCACGAAGCGCTCGACAAGCTCGCTGAGCTGGACCCGCAGCAGGTGCGAGTGGTGGAGCTCCGTTATTTCACTGGTCTCAGTATCGAGGAGACGGCTCAAGCCCTTGGGGTTTCTCCGGCAACGGTGAAACGAGAGTGGGCGGTGGCTCGCGCATGGCTACGACGCGAGCTCACTGCCGACTGATTGTTACCGGCCGCGCGGCGCCGGCACCACGTAGGGGTAAACGAGAAATACGCAGATCCGAGATCTCAGAAGCATAGACCGCCAGGGACGAGTGAACGAAACCCCCCTCAAGGCGGGCGTCCAGCCTAATCAGAATGCACGCGAACAATCCGCCGATACACCTCGAAGATCGGGTCGAAAACACGATCCCACGAATACTCGCTCTTCACGAAGCCGCGTCCGGCGGTTGCTGGACCCGCTGGCACCCGGGTGATTCGCTTCGCGCCCGCTGCGGCAAGTTCGCTGGCTGCGTAGTCTGAGGCGACCAGCGTAGTGACGAACAAGCGATCGAGCCGGCGAGCGTAGGCCGCCGACAGCGAAGACATCGGACGATTCCAGTGCCCGCCGCGTAAGACCTTCGTGGTGCCGGTATGATGAAAACCAACCAGAGGAATATCCCTCCGCCTCGCAGCGATCGCCGTCAGCCAGGGCAGAATGATCGGACTGTGTACCTCAATCAGATCGGGATACTCGTGCTCGATAATGCGTCGGAGAGAAGCAGCCGCGAGCAGCAGCCGGTAGTGCGGTTGCGTCGGAATCCGTGGACTCTTGAGACGATAATGGCGCACAGGCCCGTGCTCTTCGACGGAATCGGAGTGACTCGGGGTGACAACGACCTGCCGGAGACCCGGGTGACGCCCAACGTAATCGCCTTTCTCCTTGAGGTATACCTGCGCGCCTGCAGTTGTCTCACCGAACCAGTTGGTGATGTCGAGAACTTTCAAGTCCGGGGGCGCGGCGTTGCGCTGCTGCATGAGAAGAGTGCCGGCTTCGAATCCCTTCGCATGCCCAGCTGGAGTGACAGTCACAATGCCGCGAAACGGAAGAATGGCGTCACGGCGATGGCTTGACCCGGCTTGTCTCTACGCCGATTCTCTCGATAACTCACGCAGGTCACTGAATGCTTCCGAGAGGACGCGTCCGCGATAGTTCGCCGGCGCCGAAATTCCGAGCGCCCATAGAACCGTCGCCGGTATGTCGAGGAGGCTTACCGGCCCGAGGTCGCCCGGCTGGACGCACTTGCCAGCCAGCAGAATGGGGATCGTCACGTCCAGCGGGTGATCGCTGACGTGTCCGTTGCTGCGCGACCCTCCACCGCCGTGATCGGCGAGCACGACCAGCAGCGTCTGCGCGTCGGCACGGGAATGAGCGAGCGAGCTGACGAGTCCAAGAGTCTGATCCAGCTGATGAGCTGCTGCGGCGTATTCCGCGGACATCCAGCCGAACTGATGACCGGCCTTATCCGCATCCGGAAAGTGCAGAACAACGAGGCCGCGGCGCTGACTGCATAGAGCCCTGATTGCGGTGCGGAGAATTTCAGCACTCGAGTTGCCCGAGAACGATGCACTCTGGAATCCGAACGCCCGTCCGATCTTGCGCGCCAGACCGCGAAGGGCGAAAGGCACTTCACCCATGAATGCGGATGTCTCGTATCCGTGCCGCGCGACTGATCTCGGCATCGGCTCGATGCGGGAGGTGGACCGGGGGAAAAATATCCGATCGCTGTCGACGCCGTGCTCGGAAGGAGGCAGCCCGGTGAGCAGAGAAGTGAGACAAGCTGCGGTGTAGCTCGGCGATACCGTCGCGGCTTCGAGAGACGAGGCCCCCACCTCTTTCGTTCGCATCAGGTTGCGCAGGCCGAACGTGTTTATCGCATCTGGACGCAGCCCATCGAGCACGACCACAACAGCCCGGCCTGCCCGGGCTCGCCCGTTCCAGGTAGCGTCACCGCCCCTTTCAGTTGCGATCTGCATGACGGAAAGGTCGGCGGGATATGTGATGATGCCGCGACATTTATGTGCCGAGGTCGTAAAGGCGCCTACCGGTTCGTGCGATGACGAGCGGCGCCGGCCGTCGACACTTCTCTCCATCCTCCGTTGAGCCTGAAGCCAAACCGGCGAAGCGTCACGATGGACGTCGGCCTGGCCGAGCCCTTCTCCAGCTTCTGGCGCAGCGCGAGGATGTGCTGATCGAGCGTGCGCGATTTCGCCGAAACCGAGTTGCCCCAGACTTCGCGCAAGAGTGTAGACCGCTCGACGGCAGCTCCGTCACGTCGCGCGAGCGCGGTGAGGAGGTCGTATTCCTTCGGTGTCAGCTCTACATCGAGCCCGCGGCGCGTCACTCGCCGAAGGGCCATGTCAATCACGAAGTCGCCGCAGAAATATTTCTCGACGCACTCCGAGGCGCTTCGCATGGACGACGCAATCCGCGCCGACACTGATTCGTGCGGGATCTGAAAAGCACTCAGGAGGGTCGAGAGCGCGTCACGCTGTTGCGACGTAAGTATCACCCGGTCGGGTACGTCTCTCTGTACTTCGAGGCGCAGCACCGGTTCCGTCTGTGCGTTTGATCGAGCGGTCATTGTGTCCTTTTCGTAGCGGGGGTATTGGATCACCCCCACTTTCGCGCG
>JALYOO010000277.1 GCA_030856845.1 Gemmatimonadota bacterium | reverse complement strand
GGATGGATTCCATCAACAATGGCGCGGACGACGACGGATCAGGATCTGTTGCTGCACTCGAGGCTGCGGAGGCGATCGCAGCGGGAAGGCGACCCCGCCGCTCCATCATTTTCGTCTGGCATACCGCTGAAGAATCGGGCCTTCTTGGATCGGCCTGGTTCGCCGATCATCCGACGGTGCCGCGCGACTCGATAATCGCGCAGATAAACATGGACATGGTCGGACGAGGCGCCGCGACCGACAGAACTGGTGGCGGACCGCGCAGCATCCAGGTGATCGGTTCCAGACGCCGTTCGACGGAACTGGGTGATGTCGTGGATTCCGTGAATGCTCGACGCGCGACGCCGTATGAGATCGACTACTCGTTCGATGCGCCGCGCCACCCGCAGAATCGTTATTGCAGGAGCGACCATTACATGTATGCCCGGGCAGGCATCCCGATCGCATACATTTCGCGCGGCTATCACATCGATTACCATCTCGTCACCGACGAGCCGCAATACGTCAACTATCAGGGTTTGGCGGATGTATCGGGTTTTGTGCGCGACATCGCGGTTGCGCTAGCGAATCGGAACACTCGGCCGGTACTCGATAAGCCACCTCCCGATCCTCTCGGTCCATGCCGGCAATGATCGAGATTTTCGAAACGTCTTTCGGGCGCTTTGCCGCCTGTCGTGATCAGCTTCCGTCAGCCGAAAGCCGCGGGCGGGCGAGCACGATCAGGAATTCGGGTTGGCGAAGAAGACGGTAAAAGGATTCGGGTTTGACGCGCTTGAAATCATCCCCCGGTATCGGCTCCACCACACGTTCGACGACAAAGGCCGCATCTGCGAGCGACCCGAATATTTCCGTGAGGGGGCGGCGATAGAATTCCACTTTCCCTGCCCACGGCCATTCGTCTTCCAGCCGCTCTATCTCAAAGTAGTTCGCGGTGCCGAATCGAGCTGACTCGGTCGCCGGATGATGTGTCGAGAAAAGAAGCCAGCCGTCGGGCTTCAGCACTCGCCGCATCTCGCGGAGCGGAGTGCGCCATTCCTCGAGGTAGTGGAGCACTAGCGGGCTCAAGATTCCATCGAACGTTTCGCCCTCGAGAAAGTCGAGCGGCTTTGACAGATCGGCGACGAGGATGTTTTCCGACTGGCTGCCCAGTTCACCGGCGAGTCTGCCAATCCGCTCACGTGTGTAGTCGGCCATGAGTCGGCTCGCATCGATGGATGTGACGATCGCGCCGCGGCGAAGGAGCTGCTCCGTGTACCACCCCGACCCGCAGCCCGCGTCGAGTATCCTTGCTCCATCAAGCGTCGGCAGGAGCGCAAGCATCGCGGGCCGTTCGTACAACGCGTTGTAGGGAGCGGTATCGACCGCGGCGGCGTAGGCTTCCGCGATTGAGTCATAGTTGAACTCTTCGTAGCGTGACGGCTCTTCGTCCTTCACGCGGTGATCGGACGCAGCATACGAACCATCTGCTCCCTCGCCGCTTCCGTGATCAAGTCGTTGAAGGAGGCGGCGGGCCGCGCTCTGCCTGCAATCGCTGGCTCGTGTACAGAAACAGCAGGCCGCATAGCATGAACAGCAGTACACGCCAGATTGTTTCCACTCCAGCGAGGTCGATGACGAACAGCCGGAGCACCACCAGCAGCATCGTCAGGCCTCCGAGCTTTCGAAGCACCGACCTGTCGACGACGCGCTTGCTTGCGACGAGTAATGCTGCACCCGCAATTGCGTAGACTGCCGTCACGAGCGGAGTCCATATCGCGCCGAGTACGCGATCGACGATCATGAGCAACGCGATGTATGCGCCGAGGCCGGACAGAATCGCCGCGACCCTCGAAGCTGAGTTGCTGCGCAGCCGTTTCCATACGACCGCCGCCACCGCGATAGCGATCAACTCCGCGACAGTCTGCCACGGCGGAAGCTGCCGGAAGCCGCTCGCTTCCTCGCTCAGCACTGTGAACAGGCACAGTGCGGCCGTGAAATAGGCTAGCTTGCGCGGAGCACGGTAACTGCGCAGCAGACCCAACTCGAGGACGGCGACGGCGTGCAGTGAGGCCACCGCGAGTACGATGGAATCGGCGCTCGTTCCCAGCGCGCGACCGACGCCATCCGCGGCCCATAGCAGTCCGAACAGCGTCCACAAGGACGCGGCTGTTACCTGCACGTGCTGCAATTCTGCATCGCCTCGGTCGCTTCCTCCGCTCATTCGGAAAGCAGCGAGTCCTGCGACGAACAGCACCCCACCCCAAGCTATCGAGGTGACTTCAGGCCAGACGTTGGAGGCAGCCCACACCATGAAGAGCGGGCTCGCGAGGGCGATGATCCACAGCGCTGGCGAATCGGGCTGCGGAAGCTTTTCGCCGGCGACGCTTGCGATGCGGTTTGTGACACGAAGGAGCCAGTCGCCGAATCGCGACGGTGTGGCGGGCGTGTAACGACTCGATCCAGTCTCGAGCAGGCGGCGTCTCAGCGACGGCACGCGAACGAATGCAGCGGCCATCGCGACAAGCAGCAGCGTCAGGCTCACGGAGCGCCGTCCCGTTGCGTTGTTGGCCGCGATTACAACCACCGCCCAGCTCAGAAGAAACGTCGTCCAGAGCACCGACTGCCAGCCACGCATCAGGTAGAGCAGCGTTCCAAGCGCGGTGAGTGCGGCGACGTACGGCGCGAATGCAAGTATCGATTCCGGTCCGGCCGAGAGCAGGAACGGTGCGGCGAATCCCGCCACGATCGCGACCAGTCCGAAGATCGAGCGTTTTTCGACAAGCCCTATCCACGCGGCGAGAATGCTCAGCGCCACGTAGAGCAGGCGAGCGGTTGGTATGGTGATGAGATTGTAGCGCGCCGCCGCGGCGTAGGCGGTGATGTACCAGGCGGCCAGCCCGCCACCGAGCAGCAGCTCGCGCAGCCCGATGTCGTTTGGTGTTGGGGTGTCGGACCGAGGTCTCGACATGCGTGACCCCGCGTAGAGCAGCCCGGCCCCGACGCCGATACCGGTGATGACGCGCACAAGCGGAGTTATCCAGTTGCGGTCGACGGCGTAGTCGTAGAGGAGAATGAGCGCCAGGCACAGAAAGAGTATTCCAATTCTGCCGAGCCACCATTCGGCGCTCCTTGTGGTGAGCCATGGCGGCGCACGCGGCGCGCGAGAGGCACGTGCAGGAGGCGGCGTCGGATTGCCCGCCCCTCGCGGAGTCGCGTCAGTGGCGCCGGAGGCGGCGCGGCTGGATGTCGATGAATCGGCGCAAGGTCGTTCGAAACCCCTTTCGTCGACGCGCGCGGCCAGTGCCGCGATCGCGGATTCGACACGTGCGAGCCGATCCTCGATGTCCGGGCCGATGCTATCGCTCATTGGTGCCTTCCGTTGAAGGACGCCGAATGCAGATGCCGATGAATGTGGAGGCTCAACGCACCGGCGTATCCTACTACGCCGGCGCGTGCGCAGGAATATCGGCGGGAAGCCGGCCCGCGAAAGGGAGCTTCGGGGGGCCTACTTGCTGTTCGTGCTCAGCCCCTGCAGGTACGCGACCATCGCCGATCTATCCGCGGTGTTCGCGAAGTAGAACGGGTGCGGCGCGGTCGCTCCTCGCGTGGGGTTCAGCAGTGCGTCGAGCGACGGTACCGAGTTGTCGTGAAGAAAGACGGGTTTGCGCGCCAGGTCGAGCAGTAAAGGAAGCGCGTTTCCACGAATTTCGCCGCGGATGCTGGCGTTCACGACGGCCATCTTGTCATCGAAGATGTCTGCCACCGTATTGAGCACGGGGTTGAGAGGCGGCATGCGCGTGGCGAGGGTAACCGGGGCATCGCCCGGAAATATCTGGTTCATCGGCACGATGAAAGTCGGTACCGGTATGCCCTGATTCACGTTGTGGCAGGACGTGCATCCCGAAGTGCGGAACAATACTCGGCCACGATCGCTCCCTCCTGCGCCGGGGGGCGCGGCGAGGCTGGCAAGATATCCGTTCATTGCGAGCAGCTTCGCATTGTCGACGCGAATGCCGAGTGGTGCGTCTTCCGTCCCGGCGGCGGCGCTCGCGGGCGCCGTCACGAACGGATAGCCGGTGACGCCTGTGGCTGCGAGAACCTTCACGTAATCATCAGCAATCTCGTTGCCGGCGGCTCCGCCAAGCTTGTTCAGGAAAGCGCGTCCTCCCGGCGTTGTCAGGGTGGTGAGGTCGAGAAGACCGGTGTAAACGAGGTTGCTGAAGTTGTCGAGGCGCGCGATCGCTCCCTCGCTTCCGAAGGAGGCCGCAAGGTCCTGACGAAACAGCGGCGTGTTGTGCATCGGGTTGCCGTTGCCGTCGAACGAGTCGTCGAACATGCCGACCGGGTAGAACTGCGGATTTGAGAGGTATGCGTCGACCTCTGCCTCGGTCGAGTTCTCGGTGAGCCCCGTCGGTGCACGGCCGAGGGTATTGCCGCCGTTGGCGGTGAGCGAGAGCTGGAGGATTGGATATAATGCTCGCGAATTGGCAGCAGCTGCCATCAGGCGGCCGAAATTGAGAGTGTGGGTCGCGCGTCCGTCCTCCCGACGGCCAATCTGCCCGCCACCCGCGACGCTGAAGATCGCGCCGTCGTTGGCGATGGTATGACAGAGGGCGCATGACGTCCCGACCTTGTCGCCTTTGGTGGCGTCCATTACTCCGTCGCCGTTCGTATCCTTGATAGGCAGTCCGATAGCGGCGTTCGCGTTGATGATCGCCACCGTCATCGCGGGATCGTCCAGTACCGCCGCGCTTTGGGCCCCCCCCGCTGCGATCGCTGTCCGGATAGCGGCCGGCAGCGCGTCAACGTCGATGTTGACGCCGAGTGCCAGGAGCTGCCGCGGAGTCGTCCCGGCGGCGATCATCCCTGCGGGAACACGAACCGCGTCGGTGAAGAACCGCTCATTGTTGAAGGTCTCGAACCTGAACACCAGGCGGCCGAGGGCTACGTCTCCGTCGACTCTGGCGGGCAGGGTTGGGCCCTGATTGGCGGGACCATCGCTTCCGTCTTCGCTGCCTCCGCCGGGCTGAACCGGTTCGCCGCCATCATCACAGGCTGCGGCAACGGCGAGGCACAACGGAACCAACAGCAGGCGGATCCTGAGTCCAGAGCTGACGCGCGACTTCATGACAATTCTCCTGAGGGTACCGCGAGACATGGCGTGTCTGACATGTGAGTCAGACGGGACGGCCACGACATGCTGTTGATGGCTTCGCGCAGAAAGAACGTGGAGTCACCACGGCGAACGTGGTTGTATGCAATATCTGCAAAAACGGAACCGCAGCGATTTCAGGGCAGAACTGGTGTAGAAACTGGTACATCATCTTCCCCGTGACGTGCGCCGCGTTGCGTGTTCCTGCCCCGAATTCGAGTTTCCGGTTTCCGGTTTCCGGTTTCCGGTTCATGTCGCTCAGGATTGCGACACGATCATGCTAGCTCAGCAGCAATGGTCCGAGGGCCGGCGTGATGGCGTGGTGCGGCCGCCGGTCGCTCGCGCAGAGCGTTTCACATGCTCTTCCCTCGTTACCGGATTTGCACGCTGCTCAAACCGCGGCTACTCATTTGTATTGCGCGAATCCGCGCGCCGTCCATAGTATGTACGTCGCGTCAGGAGTAGTGCCGCACCTTGCTGATTCGTCTCGAAGCTTCTCGCGGAGGCCGTTCCAGTTGAGTCGAAGTGGCACGACACGCACATCCGATCATTCTCCGCCCACACTCATCGCCGACCGATACGCTGTTCAGAGCGTACTCGGCCGTGGCGGCATGGCAACTGTGTACCTGTGCGATGATCTGAAGGGAGGCGGCCGCGTCGCCGTCAAGGTTCTCCGACCGGAACTGAGCAGTGCCGTCGTCAACGAGCGTTTTCTGCGCGAGATCGAGTTCGCGTCGGAGCTCGACCATCCGCGAATACCAAAGGTTCTCGATTCGGGTGTGCTCGATGGACTTCCCTTCTATGTGATGACGTACATAGAAGGCGAGTCGCTGCGCGCGAGGCTGGATCGGGAGAAGCAGCTTCCGATCGCTGAGGTCGTGCGGATCGTGAAGGAGGTTGTCGAGCCGACCACCTACGCGCATGCTCGCGGAATAGTTCACCGCGATATCAAGCCGGAGAATATTCTGCTCGCTAAGGACGGCGTGTATGTGCTGGACTTCGGCATAGCGCGCGCCATCGTCGAGTCAGCGGGCGACCGGATCACGTCGACCGGTATCGCTGTAGGTACGCCGGCGTACATGAGTCCTGAGCAGGCGATGTCCGAGTTGAATCTCGACGCGCGGAGCGATGTGTACTCGCTCGGCTGTGTGACATATGAGATGATCGCGGGGATTCCGCCTTTTGTTGGAGCCACTGCGCAGGCGGTGATGTCGCGGAGGTCCGTTGCTCCGGCGCCGCCGCTATATGAAACGCGGGATGGTGTTTCTGTTCCCGTGCAGCAAGCTGTGGCGAAGGCATTATCGAGATCGCCGGCCGACCGGTGGCAGACAGCGGCGGAATTTGGGCACGCTCTGTCCTCACCGATCGCGTCCGAAAGCATGCAGCACGTGCGTCAGCATGTCGATTTGCGACGCGCGAAGTATGCTCGTGCAATTGCCGTTACCGTCCTGCTCTCGCTTGTTGCGGGCGGCGGTCTATAAGGTTGGTCCCTCAGGAATAACCCTGTATCCCAGATAGAATCCCGCCTTCGCGGCTGGAACTTTGAGGAGGCTGAGCGGGCCGCGCGCGAGGCTGTTCGAGGAGATCAGAGAAGCCCGCTGGCGCAACTTCGGCTGTCGCGGGTGTTGCTGCTTCGTGACCCCACCGACACTTCGGCTCAACCAGCCGAGGGTCTGCTCGAGGTCTACTATTGAAGACATACGGATGAAAGTCGCGATTCTCGCAAACGACCGCCCAAGCTTCATCCGCCCGATGGCGGAGGGGCTGGCGCGCATGCTGAACTCTTGCGGCGCTGAACCTGTAATGCACTACGACGGGCTCGACAGTCTCGCCCTCCGGCGCTCCATCGATCCCAGCTCGCCGCGTTCAATCGCCGGCTCGGCGCTGAGGTTGTTTCAAAGCAGGCGCGCGTTCGAGGAATTCTTCGCCAGACTTGGCGAACCCGATCTGATAGTCGCCGTCAATAACGTCCCGGGCAGTTTCGCCAAAGGCGCGTTTCCGAACGTCGAGCTGTTGCGCGAACGTTTGCCCGAAGTGCCGATCGTCAACTATGACCTGCATTTCCTTCCAACTCTCAACAGCTGGGCGCGGTTCCTCCTTCGCGGGGAGAAGACCGAGCTCAGCAGCGATGCGGTGCGCATCTTCAGACGCGGATCGTATGGACTGGAACGTTACGACTGGTACCTGATGGCGTCCGTCGACCGCGAGCTCCGGCTTCCACCCGGACCATTGCCCTACTCGCTGATCGGACTCGATCTCGACGATGGAACACTTTATCCGGATCAGCAGGGAAAGTTTTCGGTGCTTGTCGATTTCGTTCAGGACCGTCACGATTACCGGGCGTCGCGGGCAGTGCAGCTCGAAGCTGTGCGCATCGCGGGTGTCGATCACGTGATCCTCGATGGCCGATACACCATGGAAGAGATCCGCGCCATCTATCGGCGAACCTCCATGTTCTTCCTTGCCGCCTCGGAGAGCTTCGGGCTTCCAATCTGCGAGTTGCAGGCATGCGGGAGCCGCATTTACATGCCCGACATCTTCTGGGCATCAGGACACTGGACCAGCGAAAGGGTCTACGGACCTCGCGAGCCCGCACTGTCGTCGAACTTCGTCGTATATGACGAGACCGCGGAGGCGCTCGCTGCGCGCATCAGGGCCGAGCAACAGACGTTCGATCCTGACCACGTGAGAGCTACGTTCGAGAATGCGCAGCCGGAGTTGTTTCACGGGGACCGAAAAGCGGTCGAACACTTTCTCGAACTTGTTGCGGACGGAACGATTCATTCCCGCCTCCACACTTCACACGCGGGCCTCGGACGTTAGCTTCGAGGCCTGAAACCTGCCCTCACTCGGGGGCTCGCCCGCCGATACGATTTTCCATCGATGGCACAACGACCAGTAACCATTCATAACCATAAAGCTGATGCCAAGTCTCAAGACAACCGGCGCCTCGCCGACCGACATTCACTATGAAGA
>JALYOO010000254.1 GCA_030856845.1 Gemmatimonadota bacterium | reverse complement strand
TCCTCCATCGTAATGATCCCTGCCGTTCCACCATATTCGTCGAGCACCGCGGCCATGTGCGCCCGCGTGCGACGCAGGTCATCCAGCACCCTCTCGGCAGCCCTGCTGTCGGGAACGTAAAGCGGCTCGCGCATCAGCTTCTCGAGCGAAAAAGGCTCATCACTGCTGCGGAGCCACAAGTCCTTGGCTAGAAAGACGCCTACGACGTCGTCGAGCGATTCCCGATACACGGGGTAACGGGAATACCGTTCCTCTCGCACGACTGCCCAGACCTCTTTCTCGGTGGCGGTCATATCGAGCGCAACGACGTCAGTGCGAGGACGCATCACGTCGCGCGCTTTCTTCTCGTGAAAATCCAGAACACCGGCCAGCATCGCGCTGTCGGATTCGTTAAGGGTGCCGTGCGCACGGGCCTGCATCACCAGCAGACGCAGCTCCTCCGGCGAATGCCCCTGTCCTTCCGATACAGGGTCCATTCCAAAGAGGCGAAGAACCCAGTTCGCAGCGCCGTTGAAGATCCAGATCATCGGCCACATCAGGCGCGAAAAGATCATCAGCGGCGGCGCAACGATGCGGCTCACGCCCTCCGGATTCACAAGGGCCATCGTTTTCGGCGCCAGCTCACCCAGGACGATATGCAGGAAGGTGATGATGAAGAAGGCGACGGCAATCGAGGCGCCCGTATGCACCCCCGGGGGTGCCGCAGGCAGTCCAAAGGCTGAAAGGGCGAGATCGATAAGTGTCGCGATCGCCGGCTCACCGACCCAGCCGAGGGCGAGCGACGCGATCGTGATTCCGAGTTGTGTGCCGGCGATGTAGCGGTCGAGGTGCTTAAGCGCCCGCTGGACATTTTTCGCGCCCCGATCGCCGGCTTCCGCCATCTCGTCGATCCGGCTGCGCCGCACGGCGACGAGGGCGAACTCGGAAGCGACGAAGAAAGCGTTGAGGCCTACCAGCAGCAGGACAAGGCCAAGGCGCCCGGCGATGGCGCCGGCCCCGAGCTGGGACGCGGGTTCCTGCGCCAGGGCGAGAAGGTTCATGTGCTCAAATCTATATAGTAGTCGTCTGGAATTGGCGGAGTTGCACCCAACTTGCGCGCTCGATAACAACCCGGAGGAGAGATAGCGACCGAAGCTTCCGCGAGGGCCGTGATGTTCGACCCGCGCCGAGTGCTCCGTGCGCTTTACGTTGGCCGCCTGTTTCTCGCCGCGACATTGCTGCTGGCTGCCCTGTCCGTCTGGCGCGACCCGAAAGGCAGTGCACCTCTCATCGCCGGTGCCGCACTCGCCTCGGCGCTCGCGTTCACGTCGGTCTCCTTTTTTCTGACCGAGATCCGCGGAAAGAAGCCGGGCATGACGTTTTCTATGCCCAGGCGGTTTTCGACCTTTGCCTGGTCACCGCCGCAGTGCACGTCACCTGGTCGGGTGGACAATCGCAATTTGCGCCACTGTTCATCCTGGTGATCGCCGTCAGCGCTCGGCTCGTGACGCCGGCGGGAGTTCCCCTAATCGCCAGCCTCGGAATGTTGCTGTATTTCGCGGACGTGATGCTGGGTCACGGAGGCGATCCTGATCCGGCGCTTTTTTTTCAGCTCGTGATCTTTGGTGTCGTCGCGATCAGCAGCGGCGTGATCACCGCCCGGCTCCGCGCGGCGGGATCGAAATCGGATGAGCTTGCCGCCGAGCTGGCTGCATTCCGCTTCGGGCGGAGCGAGTCGAGCGAATCGCCGAGATGAGCGCTTCGCTCGCGCATGAGATCAAGAATCCGCTGGCCTCGATTCGAAGCGCGGTCGAGCGAAGACGAGAAGGTTCTGAGCGGCCTCGTTCAGAGAGAGTCGGACCGCCTGGCGCGAGTCCTCTCGGAATTTCTCGACTTCGCGCGCACTGGTGTGACGCGGGTGGAATCTCTCAATCTCACCGAGATCGCGCGTAACGCTGTCAGCCTCGCAACATCGCAGCCAGGCGTTGCGCCTGGCGTGAAGGTGGTCGATTTCTTTCCAGTTGCGCCCCTCCTGATCGACGGTGATGAGGATCTGATGCACGGCGCCCTCTTCAACCTGCTGCTGAATGCAGTTCAGGCCTCGCCAGCCGGTGGAATAGTGCGTATCGAAGGAGGCGAGCTCCAGCCGCACCAGCTGCCGGCGGGAAGAGTCGAATTTGCGGATGGAGCGATCGCGATACTCGTTCACCGACCGTGGGCAGGGAGTGCCGCCGGAAATTCGTGACCGACTGTTCGATCCCTTCGTCACCACTAAGACCGCAGGCAGTGGCCTCGGTCTCTCAATTGTTCAGCGTGCCGTCGAAGCGCATGGCGGCCTTGTCTCCAGCAAGCCGGCTGCGAATCCGCCATTGGAAGCCATCGAGCGTGCGTACATTATATGGGTACTCGGCACCGAAGGCGGCAACAAGGTGCGCGCAGCGGAGATGCTCGGCATCGATCGGTCAACGCTTCACCGCAAGCTGTCCAAGTTCGGCATCGACGCATGACCACCGCAGCCTATCTGGAGCGGGCACGGGAGATAGTAGCCGGACGCTTCGCGGCTTACATCGTGGTGTTGCTGGCGATCCTTGCGGCGTCTACCGGCGTGTCGAATGGGTTCGCGCTCGACGACGTCCACCTGATCTTCGAGAATGCGCGCGTCCATTCCATTGCCGATGCGTGGCGCCTGTTCGGTCAGACCTACTGGCCGCCCGAAGAAGGCGCCAGTCTATATCGCCCGCTGACAATGCTGGCGTTCACGGTGCAATGGTCACTTGGCAACGGGTCGCCCCTGCCGTTCCACATCGTCAGCATTCTCCTCTACGCAGGCGGGGCACTCGCGCTTCACAGGCTCATGCTCGCTGTCGCCGGCAGGGATGTCGCTTTGCTCGCCGCAGCAATCTTCGCCGTCCACCCCCTCCACGTGGAAGCGGTAGCGAATGTCGTGGGGCAGGCTGAGCTATGGGTCGCGCTCATAGCGTTTGCGAGTGTGTCGCATTACATCCGTGCTCGCAACGCGGGCACGCTTCGCGGGCACGATATCGCGGTGCTCGCGCTGCTGTATGCCGCCGCCTGCATGTTCAAGGAGCATGCGATAATCCTACCGGCGCTATTCGCGGTCGCGGAGCTGACGGTGGTTCGCGACCAGCGCGCCCGTTGGAAAAGGGCGCAAGCAGCGATGCCGGTCGTCATCATGCTGATCATTGTCGCGGTGGCATTTGTGGCTGCGCGGACTGCCGTCGTGGGAGAGTTTCAAGCGGCAGGCTTGAACGAGCTCTTTCGGGATCAGTCGTTTGTCACGCGACTGTTCACGATGCTTCGCATAGTCATTGAATGGGTTCGGCTCTTCTTCTGGCCGGCGGCACTCTCGGCGGACTACTCGTCGAGACGTACGGAAATCGCGACTTCATTCCAGTTCGCAATGCTTCCGGGCATCCTCGTGATTCTGGGCTGCGGGGTCATCGCGCACAGGCTCCGGCGTTCTACGCCCGAGGTGACGTTTGGGATCCTGTGGATTGCGGTGACGCTGGCGATCCCCAGCAATCTCTTCCTCGTCACTGGGTTCGTGCTGGCGGAGCGAACGCTCTTCCTGGCAAGCGCCGGCGTTGCCTTGTGCATTGCTGCGGGAGTTGTCGCGCTGTGGCGCATCGCGTCAGAGCGAAATGACGGAACACGAAGGCTCGTTGCGGTGGCGGTGACGCTGGTGCTCGTGGCCGGGGTTGCCCGCAGTATGTCCAGGAACCCTGTATGGAAGGACAACGACACGCTCTTCAGACAGACCGTGATGGATGTTCCCTCGAGCTCGCGCGCACACTGGATGCTGGCCGAGCATCTGGCGATGAACGTCGGTCCGCGTGCCGGACTGGATGAGATGCTGCTGGCGGTTGTACTGGGGAGGAAGAACGATCCGACGCTGCTCGGCTTTGCTGCGGATCAATTCAGCGTCGCCGGCTTGTGTCCGCGCGCGATGGGGATGTACCGCACTGCCCTCGCGCTGACCCCCGACAACGTCCAGCTGCGTATCAATAGCTCGCTCTGCCTGTTGCGACTGGGTAAGCTGGACGAGGCCCGGACGCTCGCCGTTGCCGGTATGCCGAAAGCGGTGGACGACACGGGGCTGATGAGAATCGTCACCATCGCTGACAGTCTGGTGGATGTCCGCCGGAAGTGGCTGGCGTCGACCGCCAGGTAGCTTCTCGTTTCGTGCCCCAAAAAAAGGGAGCGATGCTGATATTATTCCGGAGAGAGTTCGTCGTCTCGCCCGTCGAGGTGCCATTTCCGACACCCAGAACCCTCGATCCACTTCGTGCCGTTGCTTTTTGTCGGGCCTTCTAGTCTTCTGCTCGATGCACTTCAAACTTCCTCTCAGGGAGATACATCACATGGCACGCAACAAAAAGGGTTTCACGCTGATCGAGCTTCTCATCGTTGTCGTCATCATCGGCATTCTTGCCGCGATCGCGATTCCGAAGTTTGCCAACACGAAGGAAAAGGCATACGTCGCATCGATGAAGG
>JALYOO010000214.1 GCA_030856845.1 Gemmatimonadota bacterium | reverse complement strand
GCCTTGGCGATGGTGAGTCACGGGCACTCTCTCCCGACGGCCGGTGGGCGATCGTGCAGACTCACGGATCTCCGCACTTCGACGTGATTCCGACGGGGCCGGGGGAAGCGTTCCGTCTTCAGCGTCGCGGGCTGGCGATGATCGACGCCCGATGGCTGCCCGAAGAACGGAACGTGGTCGTCCGTGCGCGCGCGAAGAACGGCCCGGCGCACTTGTACGTGCTCGACGTCAGGGGTAGCGCGGTGCGTCAGTTGACGCCCGACAGCATTGGTGTTTCGGCATGGGCGGTTTCACCCGAGGGAGCAACGGTGGCGGTGTCGAACGGGCCGCACGTGGAGCTGTTCCCGGTCGCGGGAGGTGACGCTCGGCGCGTTCCCGTCGCCTCGGACCGCTGGCGCGTGGTCGGCTGGATCGAGCGCGGTCTGTTGATCTCGGAGAATCCGGCTTACGGCGGCACGGTGATCCGTGTTGATACGGAGACGGGTCGACGCGATACGTGGGCGGACATCAACCCGCAGGATCCGGCGGGAATCATGCATCTCGATCTCGGCGGGCTTGTCACGACGCCGGACGGTCGCGGCTACGGCTATTCATGGCATCGCGCCATGAGCGACCTCTATCTGGTCGAGGGTTTGGTATAGCGTCGATGCGCGTGTTCGATGCATACAAACCAGCATTTGGGGAGGCGTCGGTATTGGTTCCTTTGTCCGTCGCGCCACGGGCGTACATGAATACTCTGCGGTGAGCAATACGGGCGCGCGTCACCGATGAGCTCTTGTGTCCAGCTGCGACCGGTAGTGCAACCGAGACGAAACCGGCGACCGGCCAGTGGTGACATTTTCAGCTAGGGCGGTAATACAACAACGTGCGAAAGGGGGGACTCGAACCCCCACGGATTTCTCCACTGGATCCTAAGTGCAAAGCCAGCCAGCGGAGTTCGTGGTCGTTCCCGTACAGTGCCGCACAGTGGCGCTCCCGACTGCTTGGAATACCTGTCACGAATACGACGAAAAGTACGACGAGGCTAGGTACGCCAGACAATGCGAGGCTCGGACGCATTCTGACTAGCGTGCTTCAGCGAGAAGTTCAGCTTTGCCAGTCGATTTCGATAAACTCAGCGTCTGACACTAGACACGCTTAGGACTGTCTAGTGGGCGGTATCGGGTCCTCGCGCTGGGGCGGACACACCCGGCGGCGACTGATTGGAGAGGGAACTCTCGAGCTTCCGGTATCTGTGCTCGCGCCATTAGGTGCCTGCGAAGGACAATCGGAATGCGGGCTCGCATGGGGAAACCTCTTGGCTCTGTGGGCAACATTAGGTGAGCTGAGGGAAGACCGGAGTGGAGCAACCGTGTCGAGGTTACTGGAGCTGGATGACACCCATGGAGCGCGGAAGGGCTGTATCTATCTCACAGGTGCTCGCGCTCCGTTTGGCGGTGTCCGTTGGTGGCTCTGTTGTCCGGTGTGTGCGCAAAGGCGACGGGGCCTTTATTACGCTACTCCCGCCACCATTGCGGAGGTATTTGGCCAGCCCCTCCGCAGCCTCACCTCACGGCTCCGGTGTCGCGAGTGTGCTCGCCTCGCCTATCGTTCTCAACGGCTCTCGCCATTAGACAGGCTCGAACACCGCGGCTGTAATATCGCGGCCCGAATGGGACATGGGGAACAGTGGTATCCGAATAACGCTGGCTCACCTCCGAAGCCAAAGCGGATGCGCTGGCGAACTTGGCTGGCCTACAATGAGCAACTCGACGCAGTGGAGTATCGGCGAGATCGACTATGGCTCGGTCAGGTTAGGCGATTCTTGGCTAGCGCGGGAAGAAAATCATGGGGGCGGAAATGACGGCAATTAAACAAGGCACGCCGACGCAGAACACCGACTCGCCGCGTATCCGCGTGCTGGACTTTCGAGACGCGTTTCTTGACACGGTGACGCCAGAAGATGTGAAGGCAATCGGCGAAAAGCTCTTAGCGATGGCGAAAGCCGGCAACCTTAAGGCAGCTTCTCTAGTGCTCGATAGAGTCTTGGGGACCGATTCCGTTCCCGCATGGGACAGCCGGGAGTCAGCTACGCGGCGAGCCATCATGCTGGACTCCTTCTAATCGCCGGAACGGCCAGGCCATTCTCGCGCTCGAAGATTGCTCGAGACGCAGGTTGAGAAAACGCTCGCCGCTATGGACGGCAGCGCCACATTGAAAGTAGCTTGGCCTGTGACCACTGGAGCCCACGTGGCGCGGGCTTCAGGGTAGAGCGCACTTCCCCGCCTGGCGAAGATCTCCAGACGAGAGCTATGGTCCTGCACTCCTCATATCTTCCCCCATGACAAATGCCTCACACGTCCTCGATGACATCTGCGGCCCTCATGATTGCGGCCGCGATGTTGTGCAGGGCATCCCCTGCAGACGCGCAAGCCCGCCCCGCCTCCATATACACGCCCGGCGAGCTGACCCCGTCTCAGCAGGTGGCGCGCGACATCTACGAGGAGCTGATCGAGATCAACACCAGCGTTACCACCGGCAACATCACCGCCGGTGCGGTCGCGATGGCGAAGCATTTCCGGGCAGCGGGCATCCCCGATTCCGACATCTTCGTCGGCGGCCCGCGCCCGGAACGGCATAACCTCGTAGTGCGACTTCGCGGCAGGAATCCGGCGCGACGCAAACCGGTGCTGCTGCTCGCGCATCTCGATGTGGTTGAAGCGCTCAAGGCCGATTGGTCGCCGGAGCTCGATCCGTTCACCTTCACTGAGCGCGACGGCTATTACTACGGGCGCGGTGTCGCTGACGACAAGGCGATGGCGTCGATCTTCGTTGCGAATGTCTTTCGGATGAAGGCGGAAGGTTACGTGCCAGATCGCGACATCATTATCGCGCTGACATCAGACGAAGAGAGCGGCCAGTTCAACGGGGTTGGCTGGCTGATGGAGCAGCATCGCGCTCTGATAGACGCGGGGATCGTCATCAACGAAGGTGGCGGCGGCACCCTACGAGATGGAAAGCCGATCGCCAACAACATCGAGCTCGCGCAGAAAGTCACGACAAACTTTACGGTTCGCGTAACCAATCGCGGCGGACATTCCTCAGTGCCGCGGAAGGACAATGCGATCACGGCTCTCGCCGATGCGCTCGCAAAGGTAGGACGTCATCAGTTCCCGGTGCAGCTGAGCGATGTGATGCGCGCATTCTTCACTCAGACAGCCTTGGTGGAAACGCCGCAGATGGCGCGCGCGATGCGGGCGTTCGTAAAGGATCAGAGCGATTTGGCCGCCCTAGCGGTGATGACTGTTGACGATGAATACAACACGCTGCTGCGTACGACGTGTGTAGCAACAATGCTTTCAGGCGGACATGCGACCAATGCACTGGCACAGTTGGCCGAGGCGAATGTGAACTGCCGTCTTTATCCGGCGGATACTGCAGAGTCGGTGCGAATGGCGCTGGAACGTGTCATTGCCGACACAACAGTTAAGGTGGTGATAAAGACTCAGCGGCCATCAACGCCGGCAGCAGTAATGAGCCCTGAAATAATGCAGGCTGTCACTCAAGCTACCAGGGAAGTGTTCGGAAACATTCCTGTCATTCCAACGATGTTGGCAGGGGGTACCGACTCACGTCGCTTTCGCACGGCAGGAATTCCGGCGTATGGTGTTTCGGGCCTCTTTATGGACCCAGCGACTGACGCGCGTGCACATGGTCGCGACGAGCGAATGCGCATACAATCATACTACGAAGGCCAGGAGTTTTTGTATCGGTTGACGAAGTTGCTCGCGTCAAACCCCAGACGGGTTCGTTGACCAGGTTTCAGTTCTGCCTTTCGGCGCTGTCGACCGGTGCCTTCATCCTCGATCAAGGAGATGACGGAAGCTAAATCATGCATGGCTGGTGCGGCGTTGCCTGACGGTGGGAGTCGTCCCGCAGTGTTTTGTAGCCTGACTTGTCGTGGGCTGAGGGATAGGAAATTCAATCGCCCCCGTGGGAGTATGCGGCGCCATGGAAACTCCGGCAGATATTTCGAGGCATCGTCCTTCAGCGCCAATCGCCCCTGTTCTGCGGCCCGGAGAACTGCGGTGGCCAGTAACGTTTGGCCCGCACCTATGAGCCGGTAAAGAGTTGCCGGCGTAGCAGGGACGCCGAAGTTCAGCTCCGCTTGTCCATACGCTCGCCGAATAAGCGTATCCTGCCGGTGTATGACGATCACGCTCACACTGGCCACCGGGATTCGCGACAATGCATCGCGGGTGAGCGAGTCAAGCCGGTCAATTAATTGATTTCTTTGGGAAGCCTGTGCCAACGCATTCGCCTGTACGCCTTGCGCCTCTGCGCCCTGAATGCTGATCGATGTCAGCAGTGAGAGAGATACAGCGCAGCAGAGCGCCTGCCGGCGAAAGACTGTTTTAGCCACGCAGAGCGAGAATGACTTTCGTTTCAAGGCATATTCAAGACGCAATTTGGCTCCGGGGGCGGGAGATGCGCGCGTTGGATAGGGCCTTTCCCGACTGGGGGAATGCCTTCACTACCGCCTGGTCTCGCTCCTCGATTCGCAGGCAGCGACTCGCGCCCTGCTGCTCAGTTTTTATCTGAGACCGCTGATTTCGATCCGGTACTCCTTTGCGTTGCTATCGTAGCCGATTGTGTACGACGTCGGATAAACGCCCGGCTTTGCGTAGCGCGAGGGCAGCTTGATCGGCGTAACTGACATTGCCGGCTTTGCATCCAGCAGCGACTTGGCCATCATCGGCTCATAGAAGGTGAAGGCGCCGTCCCACGAGCCGTAGATGAATTCCTTCGTGAACGGCTGTCCGGTGAATGCCGGGGAACTGGGATCGGTCCAGTGTACGCCCATCTGCGGAATGGCGAAACGATCGTTCACATATCCTGATGGAACGAACTCCGCGCTTGGCAAGCGCGCCGTCTTGGCGCCGAATTGCGCGTCCGTCAGCAGGATCGCGACGCGTTCCTCGGTAGTGATGATGTAGAAATGGACGTCGAAGTGGGGAACCGTAAAGACTCCCTGAGGCGGATGTCCGGTGGGGCTCCAATTTATGACCGCGTGTTTGTAGGGAGCGACTGGTGCCTCCGACGGCAGGGCGAACACATACGCCGTTCCCACGGAAGGCAATCCGGTAAGCGCGGTCTCCGAGAGGCTCACGCCGACGCTCACCGGCACTCCGTCCGCGGTGAGCACCACGTAACTTCGAGCGGTCCCATTGCCCATTGTTATCGAGGGTCCGAAATAAGTCTTGTCCGGAGATGTTCCGTCCGAGCACCCAACGGCTGCAACTGCGGCAAGGGCGGTCGCCACCCATATCCTTGATAAAGTCATCGCTCTCCTGGTCAATCTGCGTCTGGGCTTCAACATCCTGTCTCGAATGATGCGTGTTACCATACACTGCCGCAAGAACGCTGAGTTTCGCTCCCATACCGCGATTGCGGCTGCGTGCTACGCCTTATTCTACAACTATGCGAAAGGGGGGACTCGAACCCCCACGGATTTCTCCACTGGATCCTAAGTCCAGCGCGTCTACCAGTTCCGCCACTCCCGCATAACGCAAGAGGCGCAGAGCGCCCTCGGCGACGCAGAGATGCGAGAGACGCAGAGCTCACGAACCTCAGGCCTGCGCCAACACCGAACAATAAAATAGACGAAGGCACGATAACACGAAAAAGACGCAGAGTGCTACCGTGAGGTAGCCTCTCTGCGTCTCTGGCCCTCTGCGTCGCGCAGCGCTCTGTGCCTCATTCCAGTCTGATGTTCACCACTCGCTCGCCGCCGCCCTGAAGCAGCGAACGAACATTGAAGCTCACGTAATCGCCCGTCTTGAGCCCGCCCAGGATTGCAGTGAGCTCCTGCGGCGTTCTCACCGCTCGCCGCGGCGCCGGATACAGCACCTCGAAGATGACGTCCTGATCGATCAGCTTGTTGTACGCCGGACCGAGCGGCACGACATCGGTCACCATCACACCGCGACGGTTGGCCGCGAGATTCGCTCGCGCGGCGACCTCGGCCGGCACTGACTGCAGCGACACGCCAAGCGCGGCATTCATCATTCCCGTCGGACGAGGTGATGCCGTCGGGTTGATGGCGTTCGGCATTCCGCTTCGGCCGCGCGACGTTCCTTCCGGCGTCACCTGCACAACGCGCGGACTCTCCGCCAGCTCAGTGAGCTTCACGCGAACGGTCTGCTTCTTTCCGTAGCGCATCACCTCGAGCTCCACTGTCTCGCCCGGGGCGTGATTGCGCACAATGCGCTGCAACGTGCTGACA
>JALYOO010000210.1 GCA_030856845.1 Gemmatimonadota bacterium | reverse complement strand
GTATCAGTTTTTGAACAGGCGGCAACGACGATCACTGCGGCAGGGAGAAGTACCTTGATGCGCATCGAAACCTCGCGGAAGCATGGTTATCGTTCGCCAGAAAGAGTACAACAGTGGCGCTTAACGTAGTCGTGCCCCCGGTGAGCCACAAGCAGTCAACCGCGTGATCATCCCGCGTTTTCAAACAAACAAAAGAACGATACCTTGACTTAAAGATACTTTATGTTAAGGTAAATGGACTCACCGCTATCACGCGCACCGAAAATACGAGGTCACGTGCAGACAACTCCTCGGACACCTCCGCCCGCATCACCCGGCACTCACGCCTGGCTCATCCTGATGAAAGCGCATCGGTTCCTGATGAAGCATGCAGAAGGCAGCATCGAGACGCTCAACATCGGACTGACCGACTTCGTGATTCTCGAGATGCTCCTGCACAAGGGACCTCAGAAGGTGAGCGATATCGGCCGCCGCGTCGGGCTGACAAGTGGGGCCATCACCTCTGCAGTCGATCGAAGTGAGAAGCAGGGTTTCGTAGCTCGTACGTTCGACGCGGATGATCGCCGATCGCGCGTGGTGAAGCTGACGCCTCGGGGAAAGACCGTGATCGAAGAAGCCTTCACATCCCACAGCAAGGCCATGGAAGATGCGATGAGCGTCCTGACGCGGTCTGAATTGCGCACGCTCGCCGCGATGCTCAAGCGGGTCGGAACATCAGTAGAGTCGAAAGTCGAGATGCAGGATTGAATGGCGTTTCGCTTCCAACCGACAAACAGCCCTACGAGGGACCGCACCATGTCTTCAGCTCAGCAACGGTCGGAGCAGATCACACCGATCGACACCGCAATCATCTCGCCTTTGCGTCCGGAGCGTGGTGAGCCAGTGACGATCGAAATCGGTGTCGACAGCTTCGCCGCCCTCATGCCGGACCCGCGCACCGGCGTGACGCCGTCACCAGCGGAGCGAATGTCGAACCTTCTCGAGGAGATCGAGGTAGCCGATCGGGCCGGACTCGACGCCTTCGGGATAGGCGAACACCACCGCGCGGATTTCATCGACTCCGCTCCACCCGTCATCCTGGCCGCCGCTGCGGCTCGAACCAAGACGATTCGCTTGCACAGCGCTGTTACTGTCTTGAGCGCCGCGGATCCCGTACGTGTGTTTCAGGAGTTCGCGACGCTGGATCTGATATCGCAGGGTCGTGCCGAGATCGTCGCCGGACGCGGCTCCTTTATCGATGCCTTCCCGCTGTTCGGCCTCGACCTCAGGAACTACGATGCACTGTTCGTCGAGAAACTGGCGCTGCTGCTCGAGCTCAACGAACAGAATCCCGTGCATTGGACAGGCCGTTTCCGACCGCCGCTTACGGGACAGGGCGTATTCCCGCGTCCGGCGCAGGCGCAGCTTCCAATCTGGCTGGGCGTTGGCGGCACGCCCGAATCCTTCATCCGCGCCGGGGCGCTCGGCCTCCCGTTGATGGTGGCCATCATAGGCGGATCCTTCCGGCGATTTCGATCGCTGGTGGACCTCTACCGGGAGGCGGGTCTCAGAGCCGGACATGCGCAAGATCAATTGCGGGTCGGCGTTCACGCCATGGGATTCGTTGCTGGCACCAACAGCGAAGCGCGGGATGCACTTTATCCCGGATGGGCGTACATGTTCACCGAATTGGGGAAGGAGCGCGGTCGCATGGATGTGTCGCGTCGCCACTTCGACGCGCTATGTGCACCGGGCGGGGCTTTTCTCGTCGGCGACCCGGTCACAGTTGCGGCCAAGTTGCTCGAGACGAGTGACGAGCTGGGTGGTGTGTCGCGTTTCAGTTTCCAGATGAGCGCCGCGTCTGGCGACCATCAGGCGATGCTGCGCTCGATCGAGCTGCTGGGCACCGCGGTCGCGCCGAGTATACATCACGACGCGCTTCGCGAGACGGACGGCGTACTGGCGCGCTGACAGCCGACAGTCGATCGTTATCTATCGCCGCGTCGATGCGCTGGCTGAGGCGATGCATGACACTTGATGTAACTAGCCGCTCCGTACTGTATGATTTCGCTCAGGCCCTGAACTCGGTAATACCGCGCGCGTCGTCCGACCGGCGCGCCCAGGACATTCTGCCGGGAGCATCATGAAGTCATTCTCGATCGCCGCGGTCTGCGCGGCCACGGTCGCCGCGTTGACGTCCGGCTTCGCGCCACAGAGCAAGTCAACAAATCTCTTTAACGGCAGAGACCTAACCGGCTGGCACGTCGACGTCCCCGCGGCAGATTCAAACGTGCGCGTCCGTTCACCGTTCATCGTGCGCAACGGAGTGCTCGTCAGCCTCGGCGAGCCCCGCGGGCACCTCCTCACCGATTCCAGCTACCGCAACTACAGGCTCGAGATTGAATATCGATTCGCGGGGCCGCCCGGGAACGCCGGTGTCCTGGTTCACGCGTCAACGCCCCGCGCCCTCTACAGAATGTTTCCGCGCTCCATCGAAGTGCAGATGGAGAGCGGCAACGCTGGCGACTTCTGGTGCATCCTGGAAGACATCCGCGTTCCCGAAATGGAACGTCGTCGCGGGCCACGGGCTAATTGGGGGACGACAGAAGGTAAAGAGCGGCGCATCCGCAACCTGACCGATGACTCCGAGAAGCCCGTCGGCGAGTGGAACACCATGGTGATAGAGGCTGTCGACCGCTCGGTCAAAGTCTGGATCAACGGCAACCTGGTGAACGACGGCTCGAACGCGACCGCCAACCGCGGCCGGATTGCTTTGCAGGCGGAAGGGTCCGAAGTCGAGTTCCGAAAGCTCTTGCTGACACGGATCGGCGGGGCTCGATTGGCCAAACCCATTGATTGAAAGAGTCCCGTGGATCGACGCGAATTCGTAAACGCGCTCGGCTCAGTCGTCGCTGTCTCGCAGCTGAGTTGCGCCGGAGGGATGACGGCGCGTGGCGGCGGCACGCGACAGCTTCGTCGCGTTGGCGTGCAGCTCTACAGCCTGCGCGACGATGCGCGGCGCGATCTCGAGCGGACCATCGCCGACATCGCCGCCGCCGGCTACCACGACGTCGAGCTGCTCGGCTCCATGAACAACTTCGGCATGTCGCCCGCCGCGCTGCGCCAGGTTCTTGATCGCAACGGACTACGCGCACCCTCTACGCACGTCGCCGGCACCGCACTCGACAACCTCGAGCGCCAGCTGGACGATGCGCAGACACTGGGACACGAGTACATCGTCGTTGCCAGCCTGCCGATCCCGGGAACGCCCACGCTCGCCGACTATCATCGCTGGGCCGATCGGCTGAACGAGGCCGGGCGGGTCTCGCGCGAGCGCAAAATCTGGATCGGCTTCCACAATCACGCAGGCGACTTCGCCGTGATTGACGGTGAGGTTGCGTACGATGTTCTCGCCGCGCGCACCGACCCGAAGGTTGTGCGGCTCCAACTCGACACCGGCAATGTCGCGATGGCCGGGCGCGATCCGATGGAATACATGAAGC
>JALYOO010000200.1 GCA_030856845.1 Gemmatimonadota bacterium | reverse complement strand
TCCTGGCCGTGCGAGTGGAGATCGATGAACCCAGGCGCGACAACGAGTCCGCTCGCGTCAAGCACCGTGCGCCCGCGGAGCGGGGTGCGCGAGATGGCCTGAATGCGTCCGTTGCTGATACCGATTGAGCGGATGCCGTCCAGCCCCGTCTCTGGGTCGACCACGCGGCCGTTCGCCACAACGAGGACGAACGCGCCCCGGTCGACGGCACGTACGCCGCCAGATGCCTGAGCTTCCGCCGTCGACGCGGCGACGAACGCTCCGATGAGGATCCGTGCAGTGAGACGTCGCATTGTGTGCCCCTGAGGTTGAACGTTTACGCAAGCAAAAGGATTGCCTATCAGCTTCGCCGAGTTTTCGACTGAGCGTGTAGCGGCCCTTCAGGGCGTCACGAAGTGCGGGCGGCAGAGTGTACTGGTCAGCCGAGCGCATTGAAGTTCAAGCTCGGCGAACTATCGCGGTTTCGTAAGGGGCACAGTGGCGGCTCACAATGCAGCCGGCGACCGCGTGCGCTATATTCGGGCCTGCATTGAGACCCTTACGAGACTCGCCATGCCAAACACGAACAGGCGCGCGTTCGTCGCAAGTCTTGCGGCAGCCGCCGTGGCTCCTGCCATTCTGCGGCGGAATCTTTTTGGGCAGCGATCTCCGGTTAGAATCGATGGGACCGCGCTTCGCCAACGGATTGAATCACTCAGCCTGTTCGGGCGACCTTCCGGGGGCAAATTCACCGACGGAGTCAGCCGCGTTGGTTACTCCGACGCCGACGTAGCTGGCCGTCGGTATCTGATGGATCTAATGCGCGCCGCTGGCCTCCAGCCTCGCGTGGACCCGGCCGGTAATATCTTCGGGCGTCGTGCAGGCACTGACGCATCATTACCCCCGATCCTCTTCGGCTCGCATATCGATTCGGTCCCGAGCGGCGGAAACTTTGACGGCGACCTGGGTTCGCTTTCTGCGTTAGCCGTGCTCGAAGCGCTGGCCGTTGCACGCACGACGACGCGTCACCCGCTCGAGATGGTCGTCTGGTCGAACGAGGAAGGAGTAGCCTTTAACCGTGGGCTGGGTGGGAGCCGCATCGTTGCCGGTGACGTGAAGCCATCAGATATGGAAGTGGTCTGGAATGGCACTACTCGCGCCGACGCTGTTCGAAAGATCGGCGGCAATCCCAATCGCATTCTAGAAGCTGTTCGACCACGGGGCGCGCATCACTGTTACCTCGAGCTGCACATCGAGCAGGGCGGCAATCTCGAGCGTCATAACGTTCCGGTCGGCGTGGTGGAGGGCATTGTCGGGCTACACAGCTACGAGGTGACCATCACCGGGTTCGCCAATCACGCGGGAACGACGGCGATGACCGATCGGCACGACGCGCTTGTTGCCGCCTCCTACCTCACGATCGCCATACGTGACATTGTCACCACGGAGCCGGGTCGTCAGGTAGGGACTGTCGGCAAGCTGGACGTGAAACCCAACGCGCCGAATGTGATTCCCGGAGTTGTACGCCTTACCATCGACCTGCGCGATCTCTCCGCCGAGAAACTGACGGGCCTCGCTGAGCGGATTCGGCAGCGTGCGGACTCGATTGCGAAGGACACCAACACGGCGATCGAGTTCACATCGAGTAGCGTGATTCCGACGGCCGCTGCCGACGCAGCCGTACAACGCGCAATCGAAAGGAGTATTGCGCAGCTCAGTGTGGGAAGTGAACGCCTTCCAAGTGGCGCACTCCACGACGCACAGATGATGGCGCGACTTTCACCAATGGGCATGATCTTCGTACCCAGCGTCCGGGGCATCAGCCATTCCCCTCTCGAGCTCACCCATTGGGACGACTGTACAAGAGGAGCGGACGTGCTGCTCGGTGCCGTATTGGAGATGGATCGAGCATAGAAGCGCCGATGAATCAGGATCGACGCAACTTCCTGTCTGACGCGGCTCGCATGAGTGCCTTTGCATTTGCCGGTCCGGCACTGTGGCGCATGGCGCCCAGTCTTGCGCAAAGTGCATCGGACGGCGAACTCGCAACCATGACCATCGTCGAGCTTTCGCGCCTTCTTGCGAGCCGGAGGATCACGAGCCGCCAACTCGTCGAACAGGCGCTCGCTGCGATCACGGCTCCGGCCGGCGAAGGCCCGCGTACTTTCCTGCTCGTCCATGAAAAAGAAGCGCTCGCTGCCGCCGACCGCGTAGACGCACAACGACGCCGCGGCTCGAAGCTGCCCGCCCTCGCCGGCATTCCGATCTCGATCAAGGATTTGTTCGACGAAGCCGGTGTTGTCACTCTCGGCGGCTCGACTGTGCTGATCGGCTCGCCGCCGGCGGCACGCGACTCGACCGTCGTCGCGCGTTTGAGAAAGGCCGGCGCTGTGATCGTCGGCCGCACCAGCCTCACCGAGTTCGCCTTCACAGGCCTCGGCATCAATTCACACTACGGCACCCCGAAAAACGCTTTTGATCGCGCGACCGGTCGAATTCCCGGCGGCTCCACATCGGGTGGCGCAATATCAGTAACCGACGGCATGGCGGCCGGCGCGATCGGCACCGATACGGGCGGATCGCTACGCATTCCCGCTGCTCTGAATGGCTTGGTCGGCTTCAAACCCACCGCGCGACGCGTACCGCGCGACGGACTTCTGCCGCTATCGCCTACACTCGATTCGGCAGGGCCGATCGCAAAGACGGTTGCTGACTGCGCCCTGCTCGATCAGGTGCTGACCGCCGAGAACAACGGCGTTCCGGCGCCCGCTCGGCTGCGCGGCTTGCGGTTCGCGGTGCCAACGACAGTGTTCCAGGATGACTTGTCACCTGTTGTCGCGAGCGCTTTCCGAGCGGCGCTGGATCGCTTGTCGGTAGCCGGTGCCAGCATCATCGAATTGCCCATGGCCGAATTCGCACAAGCTGCCGCCGTGAGTCCGCGCGGCGCGATCCCCAGTGCTGAAGCCTTTTCATTCCACCGCCAATGGCTGAAGGACGGCGCCGACAAATACGACCCGCGCGTTCTCGCCCGCATTCGTAGCGGTGAAACGATCACGGCCGCGAAATACAGCGAGCTGCTGGAGCTGCGTCAGCGTTTCGTTCGCACGATCGACACCGCGGCCAGCGGCTACGACGCGATGCTGATGCCGACCACGCCCGACACCGCGCCGACCATCGCCGAAACAACCAGGGACGACGAAAGCTATTTTCGCATCAACGGCCGCATGCTGCGCAACACGGCAGTCGTCAACCTCTTCGACGGGTGCGCGCTTTCGGTACCCTGCCATGACCTTGGCACCGCGCCGGTCGGCCTAATGATCGCCGGCACGCACAACACCGACCGCAAGCTGCTCGCGATAGGCCTCTCGGTGGAGGAAGTCGTTTGGAAGCGGCACGGATGAACGTATCGTCGCGAACGCGCAGCCACGAGCTCTGGAAGATTTTCGGCGGACCAGCCGCGGTGATAAAACGCGGCGACTGGATGGACCGTCCATCCTTCGGGATTCCCTATGGCTATGCGGTAACGGGAATGTTGACGCCGAGGGACTGACAACACAGGGCGACATGGAGAGCATTCGCCCGATCTTGAAAACCGTTTCAGCTATCAGCAAGGCGGCGCGAATTCCACGCTTCGCGGGCGCGGGACAATAGCAATACGCGAGTGATTACTCCTCAGCCGGGCGTGCTCCCTTTCGCATCAGGAAGTAGATCGCGCACGCAACTACAAACGCGATCCCTACCGCCGCGAACTCCTGGGCCTCTGCATGGGAAGCCAGCCACACTGCAAACACAATGGCGGCTATCGGAATGATCGGACCGCCAATGAGCTTGAACGGTTGTCCTTCGCGTCGAATGTCTTTGCGCTGAAGCTGAATTACCGCAACACAAG
>JALYOO010000168.1 GCA_030856845.1 Gemmatimonadota bacterium | reverse complement strand
TTGAGGATTCCGCGGGCGTCGGTCGCGTAGTTGAGCGCCTGCCTGACGCGCACGTCGGCGAGCGGGCCTCGCGTCGTATTGATGGCGATGTACATCATCCGAAGCGCGGGTGCCGACTCGAGCATTGCCTTCTTCTCGTCCGTCTCTTCCCAGTTGCGCGTCTCGCCTTCCGGCACATACAGCACGTCGACATTTCCGCTCTCAAACTCGGCGACCGCTGTGCTGGGCTCGGGTACTATGCGGGCCATCAGGCTGTCCGCCTTCGGGGCGCCGTCGAAGTAGGCGTCGTTTCTGGCGAACCTGATGTAGTCGTCGTGTTTCCATTCCACGAACTTCCACGGCCCGGTGCCCACCGGCCGCTCACCGAAGTTGGACGGTACGGAATCGGGCACGATCGCCGCCACGGGCATTGCCAGCAGCTTGGGAAAAATCGCCAGCGGCTCGGTAAGCGTGATGACAACGGTTGTATCGTTGGGAGCAGACATTCCGCTGATTGTCCGGCCTTTGCCGTCGGCGTAGTCCTTTGCTCCTGCAATCGGATAGAGCGGCCATCCCCGTCCGCCTTTCGTGGCAGGATCGAGTACGCGCCTGAAGCTGTTGACCACGTTGCGCGCCACGAACGGCCGGCCGTCGTGGAACTTTACGCCTGTTCTGAGGTGAAACGTGTAGGTGAGGCCGTCGGTCGAGACGTCCCACGCTCGCGCCAAGCCGGGCACCACCTGAGCGTCGGGCGTGAAGCGAACGAGACCGTCGAAGACGTAACCGACTGCACGGCCAGTGGGAACATCGGTGGACAGTGCGGGATCGAGAGACCGTGGGTCATAAGTGTCGCGCGAGTCGATCAATGTGCGCCGCGTGGGGGAGGATTCACCTCCCGTGCACGCCATTGCAACCAGAAGTGCTACGTGAGGAAGTCGCTGAGTGCGCATCATTGAACCGTTGACATTGTGGGGGCGGACGCGAGAACTTACCGGGCCCTCGAGAAAGCGTCAAACATGAGCGAAGACTACTATTATAGGCGCCAGCTCGGAGTCAGCGACCTGATGCCTGCCATCGGCGTCGGCATTGCGGCCGGTCTCGCTGGCTTCTATCTGGTGCAACTGTTAGTCCAGCGGACGCCACTGGTTCCGTCTGCGGCCCTCGTCCGCGAGCCGCCATTGCCCGATCCGAAGAGTGGACCGGCAGGCGCGTGGGACCGAACGCGCGGCGGTTGACGCGCAGGGGGTACTCGCGGGCCCTCATCCCGTTCGGCTGCGCTCTTCTCGTATTCGCGTTCAACGCTCCCGCCCGGGCGCAGGATCTGAATTGCGACCGCGGCGACCTCGAAGTTCGAAGTCTCAGCTTCAGCGGGAACGCGGCGTTCAGCGACGCTGAGCTGTCGCGGATCATCGTGACAACAGCCTCCGCCTTCGCGAGGAGAATCCTTCGCCTTCCGCTCACCGAGCGGAGGTGCCTTGACCGGCTCGAGCTGCCCAAGGACCGGGCTCGCCTCGTGATCTTCTACCGCCGGCGCGGCTTTCCCGACGCCGTCGTCGATACCGCAGTGCGCAGCGTGGATGCGTCCGGCGTAGCGGTGACGTTCGCGATCACGGAAGGTCTGCCGACGCAGCTCCAGTCTTTCATCGTAAAGGGTCTGGATTCGGTACGGAACCGAGCGGCCATCACACGAGGCCTGCCGGTGCGCGCAGGCGGCCGCTTCGACCGTCTGCTGATCGAAGCTGCACGCGACACCATCGCGCGCCGGCTGCGCAACAGCGGATATCCGCGCGCCGAAGTCACCAACGCCTTCGACATCGACGAATCGCTGCGCGTTGCGTTCGACACGATCAGCATTTCCACCGGTCCCTTCACCCGCATCGGCAAAGTGGAGATCGAAGTCGTTCCCTTCGGCTCGAAAAAGCAGCAGGTGCCGGACCGAATAGTGCGACGCATCGTCGGGCTCGATCCGGGTCGAGTGTATCGGGAGGAGGAGCTGCTGAACGCACAGCGAACGCTCTATCGGACCGAGGTGTACCAGCATGTGTCCCTGCTCACGGACACATCTACCAGCAGCTCTGACTCGGTCATCGATATCAGGGCACTGCTGGCGGAGAACACGACTCGTTCGGCCCGGCTCGGTGCCGGGTACGGAACGCTCGACTGTTTTCGTGTGACGGCCGAGATGTCGAGTTACAATTTCCTGAGCACGGCGCGGAGGCTCGACCTTACGACGCGCGTGTCAAAGATCGGGATCGGAGAGCCGCTTTCCGGCCTGAAGGAAGTCTGCCCCCAGGCCAAGCGCGACCCTTTCAGCGCCCAGCTCAACTACTACCTCGGCGCAACGCTTCGTCAGCCGGTTTTCTTCGGACTTCGCGCAGCGCCGACCATCACCGTGTTCAGCGAGCGCGTGTCGGAGTACAACGCCTACCTCCGAACGACGGCGATCGGCGGAATCGCGTCGGTCGAGCTGCCAAGGTTTCCCCGCGTGCCGGTGACGTTTGCGTACTCGATGGATCTCGGGCGAACCGAAGCTCAGCCCGCGCTTTTCTGCGCAGTGTTCAACATCTGCGACCGGGAAGACCGGCGCAGGGTGCAGCAGACGCAGCGGCTGGCGGTTGTCAGCGCAATCGTATCGCGCGACAACTCCAACAGCTTCGTGTCGCCGACGCGTGGTTCGCAATGGCGTGTCGAGGCCCGGCACGCGTCGCAATACATCCTCTCCGACACGGCGCTCCAGTTCAACAAGGTGCTGGCCGAACGGTCGCAATACTGGGGTGTGTCGAATGGGGCGGTGCTCGCGCTGCGCGTGAGAGGAGGCGCGGTGTTCGGCCAGAGTTTCGGCTCCGTTACTGGGTTCGTGCCTCCGCAGGAGCGTCTCTACGCCGGCGGGCCGACCACAGTGCGGGGATTTTCGCAGAACGAGCTCGGCTCGGCCATCTACATCGCGCGCTCGTTCGAGACTATTCCCGTGTCATCCACCAGTCTGATGGACACGGTCTTTCGCCTGCCCGATGGTATCCGGGATTTCCGGCGCGCCGTGCCGGTTGGCGGAAACTTTCTCGTCGTCTCGAATCTCGAGCTGCGTCTCCGCAGTCCGTTTCTTCCGGAGCTGCTCCAGTGGACGCTCTTCACGGACGCGGGCGATGTCTGGAACCGGGGTCGCACAGGAAGCTTCCAGAATTTTTCGCTCAAGGTGACGCCCGGTATTCAGCTGACTGCGTTCTCCCCAGTGGGGCCGGTGAGGCTGGTGGTTGGATACAATCCATACGACAGGCCGTCGGGCCCCATCTACTTCGAGGTTCCGGGTAATCAGGCGGTGACCGGCGCGAGTCCTGAGGCAGGCTCGCTGCCCTGCGTCAGCCCCGGCAATCTCCTGCTCGTGCGCCGCGTCGGCGATGTGCTCGTACAATCCGAAGGCCGGTGTCCAGCGACTTTCACCCCGCGCTCCGACAATGGCTTTCTTCGGCGGCTGACCTTCGGCCTCGCCATCGGCCAGGCATTCTAGATGTCGCGACGGCAGCGCATCGTGACGGTGAGCGGGCTTGCACTGCTGGCGATGTTCGCCATGGTGGCGTTCATCGCCTTCTCCCTCACCCGCACCGGGTACGGGCAGGGGCAGGTGCGCAAGTTCGTGCAATCCTGGGTGTCGGGAAAAGTGCGCGGTACCATTCACGTTGGCCGGATCAGCGGCGGACTGTTGAACGGCGTCACGATCGACTCGCTGGAGATCCGCGACGAAGAGGACTCTCTCTTCCTCGCAACAGGAAAGGTCACGGTGCGGTACGACATGCGCGATCTGCTCGACCGCCGGATAATGCTCAGCCATCTCGATATTGCGTCGCCGGTGGTGCATGTGCGACAGCACGAGAACGGTGACTGGAACTGGCGGCGGATTTTTCCCGAAGGATCGAAAACCCCGCAACGTACCGAGCGTGGATTCGGCGACTTCATCGTGATGGACTCGGCCGATCTGCGCGGCGCCTCGATCGCTCTCACGCTGCCGTGGCGCCCGTCGGACACGCTGCGCGGTTACAGGCGGGACAGCGCAATCGCGCACGCCATCGCATCGCTCACGCGGGTGAGCCCCGGCAACCAGTGGCGGAGCGAAATACGCCGCACACGCGAGGGGTTGGCGCGCACATACCGGTTCACCGCAGCGGACGCGAGCTTCTCGTACGCACGCGTGGCCGACCCCGACAGCGTAGGCCGGTTCTTTCGCATTGCTCGTGCGCGGTTCGAGTCGGCCGATCCGCCGATGAGCTTTCGTAACCTCCGCGCCGACGTCCGGCACCTCGGCGATTCGGTCTGGCTCGACGCTCCCCGTTTCGACCTCAAGGGATCGACAGGCCGCGCTCGCGGAAAGATTTTCTGGGGAGGCGACGTTCCGATGCGGTACGCGATGAACATCGTCGGCGATTCGGTAGCGCTGCGCGATGTCGCCTGGGTTTATCCGACCCTGCCCACAGTCGGCGGAGGGAGGCTCGACCTCGAGATCAACAACGTCGGCCACCCGCGCATCATCGACTACGCCATCCGCAACATGGATGTGCGCACAGCGGGGTCCCGCCTCACCGGCGACATGACGTACGGGGTGGGCGGCCCGGTGCTCGTCGTGAAGAATGTGAACATCGAGGCGAGGCCGATGGACTTCGCGCTGATACGGGCGCTGAACGGCAAGCCTTTTCCTCTGCCATGGAACGGGCGTTTTACGGGATATGCGCGGGGGCGGGGTGGTCCGTTGAACCGCTTCAAGGTGGATGACAGCCGGTTCAGCTTCGCCGATGGCAACGTTCCCGGCGCGGTGACGAGAGGCACCGCCCGCGGAGAGATCGATATCCTCCAGCCGGCGTTGACTGTCTTTCGCGGGCTCGATGTAAACGTCGAGACGCTCGACGTGAGGACACTTCAGTTCCTGAACCCGGCTTTTCCGGCGATCAAGGGCACGATCGCGGGAGTAGCGCGGCTCGATTCAACGTGGCTCGATGCGCGCTTCTCGAATGCGGACCTCGTGCATCGCGATGCGGACGCTCCGGTATCGCGGGTCACCGGCGCCGGCCGCGTTACCTACGGCGACAAGTTCATGAGCTACGATCTCGATATCCAGGCGGCACCGATATCGATGACGTCGCTGGCGAGATCATATCCCGACATTCCGCTGCGAGGGAATTACAGCGGACCGTTGCGCATCCGCGGAACTCCGCCCGCCCTCGAGGTGCTTACCACATTGACGGGCGCGGGCGGTACCATCGCCTACAATGGAACCGTTGACGCGAATCTCCCACTGTACGGTGCGAGGGGAAGCGGAACCGTTAGCGCGCTGGACATGCGTACCCTCATCGAGAAACCCAAAGCCCCGCGCACACTCCTCGCCGGCGACTATACGATCGACTTTGTCGGAGACTCCATCGTTACGGGCAACGGGACAATTTCGACGTCTCTGTCAGGAACGATCGACAGATTGAAGATCGCCTCGTCCACAGCCCGCGTACGGCTGGAAAATGGCTTGGCTCACATCGACACTCTGCTCGTGCGGAGCGACGTCGCCCGCGCGAGCGCGTCCGGCTCAGTCGGGTTGCGCGCGGGACTCGAGGGAAAGCTCGGCTTCGTCGTTTCGGTGGACTCGCTCGCCGACGTGAAGCGCTATATCGGGACTGCCACCGCAATCTCCGGAGACTCGCTTCGAGGAGCGCTGCGTGTCGCCGGTGAGCTCACCGGGACATTGGAGCGGATGGCGCTGCAAGGGACGATGACCGGCCGCGAGCTGTTCGTCGAAGGCAAGAGCGTCGAAAGCATTTCGGGACGGTTCTCGTTCGCTGATCTCACCAGGCAGCCGACCGGAAGTGTATCGTTCACCGCGGACACCATCCGGGCCGGCGCCTTCGGGTTCACTTCGCTCACCGCGAACGCCGAAGTGCGGTCTGCAACGTCGGCAGGGTTCAGCGCTCGCCTGGCGAGCGAAGGCGGAGTCGTCTCCACCATCTCCGGTGCCGCGGCACTGGCGGGCGATACTGTGCGGCTGGCCGTCGACAGCGGATCGATGACCGTGTCCAGCGGCAATGACTATCATCTCGAAGCTCCGGTGCGCATCACCCTGATGCCCGGCGGGGGAACACTGGACTCACTTCTTCTCCGCCACTCGAGCACCGCGCGACTGGCCGTGCGTGACGTGCGTCTCACCGGCGACTCGGTTCGCGGGAACGTCCGCACCGACAGCGTAGACCTCGGCGTACTGGAAGCGTTCGTTCCGGGTTTTCAGCGAGCGCACGGCTCACTGATCGCCAACGTGGACGTTCGTGGAACCGTGAAACAGCCTGTCATCGATGGACAGTTCAGGATCAAGAACGGCTCCGCTACTCTGACGAACGTTGGTCTCGTGCTGGCGCGGGTGAACGCCGATGTGCTGCTCGAGCGCGACACGGTGTTCATCCAGCGCCTGACGGCGGAGACGAACCGCGACCGGCGTGGAACCTTGTCGGTGGATGGGTTCGTCGATCTCGAGCAGTATAGCAATCCGGGATTTGCCTTGCGCGCGCGGGCGCAGAACTTCCACATCATCGAGAAGCCGGGCCTTGCCTCGCTCGACATTTCGACGGACTCCGTACTAACGCTGAGGGGGCCATACCGGGGAGCGCGCGTGTCGGGATCCGTGCGGGTGGATCGTGGCTCGATCTTCATTCCGGAGCTGATCACCAAGCAGATCGTCGACCTGAGTGACCCCGAGTTCGCCGGGATCGTCGACACTCTGCTGGCGCGTGACCGCAAGCTGCTGCCCGAAACGCCCAGTGAGTTCGCGCGCAATCTCACGCTCGAGAACGTCGCTGTTAACATCGGCGACGCGGTGTGGCTCCGTTCATCCGAGGCGAACGTCAAGCTTGGCGGCACTCTGAATGTCACGCTGGGGCGAAGCGCCCGAAACGGCGACCGTTCGCAGCTCGCGCTCGAAGGGGCTCTGAATGCGGTCAAGGGAACGTATCGCCTGACTCTCGTGGATCCGTTCGTGCAGCCCACGTTCGATGTGGAGAGCGGAAGTCTCCGCTTCTTCGGTACTCCCGACCTGAATCCGACGCTGGATATTCGCGCGATTCACACTGTCAGACAGCCGCGGCAGCGCACCGCGAATGTTCGCGACATACGCGTCAGGGTGCGAATCGGCGGGACGCTTTCACAGCCCGCACTGACACTCGACAATCCCGACAATCTCCCGCTTTCTCAATCGGATCTTCTGAGCTACCTGATTACCGGCGAGCCGGCGATCGCGCTGGACAATAGCCAGGGCCTGTACAGCTCGCAGATTGCATCGTTCGCGCTGAGATACGGAGGCAATCTCATCACCAGCGCGATACCCCGGAATCTCGTTGACATTGTCGAGCTGCAGACAGCGCGCATTAACGAGGATCGCGAGGCCCAGACGAATGACCCGTATCTCTACAACCTGCTCAACACCCGCGCGATCGTAGGCAAGCAGATCGGCAACCAGTGGTTCCTCGGCCTCAGCACGGGTTTGTGCGTCGTGAACGCGGCGAACTTCTTCGAGAATTTCGGGCTCAAGCTGGAATACAGATTCAACTCCATCTACACGGCGCAGGCCGGCATCGAGCCGGGATCGAGCGATCTCACCTGCGCGCGATCGAACGTTTCGCAGATCCAGCAACAGACGCCCCGGCAGCTCGGCTTTGACTTCTTCCGAACGTGGAGGTTCTAGGGTGACCGAGCTGAGCGAGAAAGACGCAATGATCTGCCGCGCGTGCGGCAATGAAGAGCGCGCTTCCGAGGGATACCCGTGCGCCGACTGTGAGACGTTCATCTGCGTCATCTGCAGCTTTCGCGGAGCGATGCGGTGCCGGAATTGCGCTGCCCTTCTCCAGAAACCTTCACCGCCGGTTACTCCCACTCGTGAGATTCCACTGATTGACTGGCCCGAGCATTGACCATGCGCTATGTACGGCCATGCACACCTATCGCGCCGATGCTGCGCGAGCCCCGCGCTTCCGCGACGCAGGTATCCCAGATTCTTTACGGCCACGCCGCCGAGGTGCTCGAGAATGAAGGAGCGTGGCAGAAGGTGCGGAGCGCGGACGGCTACGAGGGATGGGTTCACGAGGGATACACGACCCCGGCAACTCCGTCGTTGCCGGGCGAATGGGGATGGGCCGCGACCGGAGAGCTGTCGCTGGGTTGCAGCATACGAAACGCGGCCGGTGCGACGATCGATCTGCCATTGGGCGCACTGCTCGGCGAAGAGCGGCCGGTGTCCGGCCGGTGCATGAACCTGTCGACGCGCCGGGACGTTTTCCCCGCTGACGCCGATGCCATCGTATCGTCGGCGCTGGGGCTGTTTCAGGGGACCTACTATCAGTGGGGCGGGATCACTCCATGGGGCGCGGATTGCTCTGGCATGGTGCAGAGTGTCTTCGCACTGCACGGCGTGCGGCTTCTCCGCGACTCCTCCCAGCAGGCGACGCAGGGTGCACATGTCGAAGAGGGCCTCGACGAGCTGAGGCCGGCCGATCTTCTTTTCTTTTCGGATCGGGAAGACGGCCGCATCACCCACGTGGCGCTGGCGATCTCCAGCTCACGAATCGTTCACATCGCGCTCAGCCGCGGCGGCCATCGCACCGAATCGCTGTCCCGAATCGACGACTATGTCTCGGTGCTGCTCACCCGGTTCCGCTTCGCGCGGAGGATAGTGGGGAACTGACTCTCAGCTCACCATCGAATTGGCGGGCATCACGACCTGAGGCGCGCCGCTGACGAAAAGTCTGACTTCCGCCGTGGGATTGCCGTCGAGAGCGACCTGCATTGTATAGAGCCCTGGAAGATTGAGCGGCAGGTCGATCACGGCGATGATGGGCAGATCCATCTCGAACGCCGGGTTGGGCCCCGGAGCAACGTTGAGCTCCCCATCCGATGACCAGAGCATCTCGCCCCCGGGATTCACCCAGTTGAAGGTCAGCGTGTGAGGACCAGTATCCTCGACACTGCCTTTCAGCCGGACGACGAAATGTGTGCGAGGGTGCAGCGCTGGAAAACCTCCGACCTGCAACGCGTCGAAGACACCCAGCACGTTGAGCTTTCCTTCCTGCGACAGGTTCGCGCCGTCGGCGAAGACGGCGAACGATATATGCATCGCCGGAAAGTAGCAGCGAGCGGAGCGAGGTAGCTAGTTTACCGCGAATGATTGAGCGCCAGCAGCGACCCTCGTTCGGCAAGACCGACGTGCTGCTCATACTGATGGCGCTCATCTGGGGTGTCAATTTCAGCGTCGTGAAGTACGCGACACAGGTCTTCACCCCTCTCGCGTTTACCGGTGTGCGCGTTGGGCTCGCCGCGGTGGTGCTGATCTCCATCGTCGCTCTTCGCAATCGAAAATGGCCGGCGCGGAGGGACATACTCGCCCTGATAGCGCTCGGCGTTGTCGGCAATGGCATCTATCAACTCATGTTCGTCGAAGGTCTGTCGCGCACGAAAGTCGGCAATGCCTCTCTCATCGTCGCCTCCGCGCCCGCATTCATAGCCGTTGCCAGCCGCCTCGGTGGTATCGAGCGCCTGCGCCGCAAGGCACTGGGCGGAGTCGCGCTTTCTGTGAGCGGCGTTGCTCTTGTCGTGCTCGGCAGCGCGCGCGCCGGTCGGGGACAATCGACGTTGCTCGGCACAACGCTGGTTTTCTGCGGCATGCTTCTCTGGACCGCATTCACTGTCCTGCTGCAGCCATACGCGCGCCGGCTTGACCCTGTGCATCTCTCCGCGTTCACGATGCTCGGCGGAACCCTTCCATTGGTGTTGGCCACTCCACGCGCTCTGATCGCCACGAGCTGGAGCCAGATCGGTATCGCCGCATGGGCAGCGATCTTCTACGCCAGTGTCATTTCCATGGTGGTAGCCTACCTGTTCTGGTATCGCGGGCTCCGCGTTCTCGGCCCCACGCGCACGGCGGTTTACGGAAATCTCCAGCCCATCATTGCCATCACCGTCGCGTGGATCTTCCTGCATGAGGCGCCCACTCTCTGGCAGGGAATCGGGACAGGCACCATCATGACCGGCCTTTTTCTGACGCGGTCGTGAGAGTCGTCCTGTTCGACATCGATGGAACGCTGCTGAAGAGCGAGGGCGTCGGCCGCATCTCGATGGAGAGCGCTCTGACGACGGTATTCGGCGCGCCGGGGAACGCCGACTATCACTACGATGGCAAGACCGACAGGCAGATCGTCCGCGACCTGATGCGACTCGAAGGCTTCAGCGACGAGGAGATCGACGGCAGCATGGAAGATCTGCTGCGTGAGTATCTCGAGCGGCTTCATACGGAGCTCGCTTCGGGCATGCGGACCGTGCACGTGTTCGCGGGAGTGCGCGAGCTTCTCGATGCACTCGAGCTGCGCGACAACGTGGTGATGGGACTTCTTACCGGAAACGTCGAAGCGGGGGCCCGCGCCAAACTGGACGCTGCCGGCATCGACATGTCGCGCTTTCGCGTGAATGCGTTCGGCTCGGACAATGAAAACCGGCCCGAGCTGCCCGGTGTTGCGCAGCGTCGCGCGAGCGAGCTCCTGGGCACCGACCTTCAGGGAAACCGTGTGATCGTCATCGGCGACACACCTGCCGACATTCGCTGCGGAGAAAAAATCGGCGCGCGCGCGATCGGCGTCGCCACCGGGCGCTATAGCGTGGAAGAGCTGTCTCAGCATGATGCCTATGCAGTGTTCGAAACACTCGCCGACACAACAACCGTAATGGAGACGATTCTCAATGCGTGAGGTGGAGCTCAAAAGTGTCGTCGACGATCCGGCACTACGCCGATCACTGCTGGAACGCGGCGGAGGCCGGCTTGTGTTCGCGGGCCAACTGACGGACTACAGGTATGACCACCGGGATGTCGACCTTGCCGGTCGCGATCATGTGCTCCGCCTTCGCGTCTACGACAGTGACAAGGGCAGGGAAGGCCACATCGACTGGAAAGGCGAAACCCGCTACGAGGGCGGGTACAAGGTTCGGGAGGAAATCAGCACTGGTGTCTCGGATCCCGATGCGATCGCCGTCATCTTGAAGAAGCTCGGGTTCGCGGTGATCCAGCCGATCGAGCGCGAAATCGCGCAATATGAGCTCGATGGGGCAATCGTCAGGTTCGAGCAGTATCCGAAGATGGATGTTCTGGTTGAAGTCGAAGGATCGCCTGACGCCATCGAGCGGGCGATCACGGTGATGGGCCTGCCGCGAAGCGGGTTCACGACCGGAAGGCTGGCTGATTTCGTTGCGAGATACGAGGCGCGATCGGGCCAAACCGCCGCGCTGACCAGAGCCGATCTGCCCGCCGATAGTTCAAAGGGGTGAGTCGAGCGCGTAGCTCGCGAAGTTTCGCTGTTCCGCAATCCGCAATTAGTCGCCGATCGTCGATGGCCGTCAGTCCTGAGTTCGCAAGGGTCCTCAATCCAGAGTCCGAAACCCGATCGGCAGTGGGTCACGGGCAATAAAGACCCACTTCGCAACTCCTCTTCGTTGCCCGGAATCTCCATCCTGATAGATTTACTCGGCAATGAAATCCGGGTTACTTCGCCGCCGTGTCGCGCTCCTCGCGCTGTTCACTCCCGCGGCCCTTTCTGGACAGGAAAACTCCGCCAAACGACTCTCCAGCATCGTGAGCGTCGCCGTCGAGGAGTATGGAAAAGCGATCGATGAAAGCGGCCGCGTCTTGTCGGAGCTCGAGTATGGGGAGACCACTTCGTTCCTCGCTGACGCGAAGCTCGTAGCTCAGCGGCTTCGCGGCTACAACGCGTCCGCGACGCAGGCGTTCCTCGACACCCTGACGTCTGCGGTGAAAGCCCGTCGCCCGCCGCGCGAGGTGAGACTCATCCAGGCGCGATTCAATGGAGCACTCGGCGCTGCCGGCGCTCTCGATCTGCCGACCGCGCCGCTCGACACCGCGAAGGGACATGCGCTCTACACGGCCAACTGTGCCTCGTGTCACGGAGATCGCGGTCTAGGCGACGGGCCTGGATCGAAGGGGTTGAGCATCGAGGTGCCGGCTATCGGATCGTCCATGGCACTGCCCGACCTCAGTCCCACACTGGCGTACAATGTTGTGTCGGTGGGCATCCGGGCTACACCGATGCCTTCGTTCGCGACGTTGTCGCCGCAGGACCGATGGAATGTGGTCAACTATGTCTACGCGCTGCGCGGAACCACGATGCAGCTGCCCGCCGCCCAGGCTGATGCGACAGCCCCGCCGGGCGCAGCCGCTGCACAGTCGGTGCTAGCGCTGCTCGACAGCGCCCTCGAGTTTGCCAGAGCAGGCCGTACCGCTGACGCTGGTGACAGGGCCTTTGATGCGTACATCGCCTTCGAGCCGCTGGAAACTCCGGCGCGCGCACGGAAGCCCGGGCTCGTTGCCACCATGGAGCGGCACTTCGCTGACTTCAAAGGCGGTCTCCGCCAGAAGGACCTGAAAATTTCCATGCGCGCCAGAGACGCAATCGCTCTCGACATGCCGCAGATAGTCGAGCTGACAAGGCCGAGCGAAGGGCAGTGGGGCGCATTTCTTCAATCGCTGCTCATCATTCTGAGAGAGGGGTTCGAGGCAATCCTGGTAATCGGGGCCGTGGTTGCCTTCCTCATCAAGACGGGAAACCGGCAGCGGCTACGATCGATCTGGACGGGCGTCGCCGCCGGGCTCGTAGCGAGCGCGCTGATGGCGGTCGTGCTGCAGACGGTGTTCGCGGCACTTCCCGCGAGCCGGGAGATCATAGAGGGGGCCACGATGCTGATCGCGGTCGCCGTGCTCTTCTCGGTGAGCTACTGGTTGATCTCGAAAGTGGAAGCCGCGAAGTGGCAGAAGTTCATTCGGGAAAAGGTTGGTACGGCGCTGGATCACGGGGGAGGGAAAGCATTGGTGCTAGTCGCGTTCCTGGCGGTTTTTCGCGAGGGCGCAGAGAC
>JALYOO010000459.1 GCA_030856845.1 Gemmatimonadota bacterium | reverse complement strand
GAGTGTATCCATCGTCCAGCGAGCTGGAGGCGTGGACGCTCGGGGATGACTCTATGCAGTTAGCCTTTCCTTCTCTCATCGCCCCGACGATCTCGCCTGACGCTGACCTTCTGAGCTGCGTCAAGGTTCACCGAAAGGCGCTGAAAGAAATTCTTGCGCGGTTAGGCACCGAACCATCAGGAGACATCGAGCGGTCGCGGGTGTTACGGGAAGTGATCGCCACACATCCCGGAGAAAAGATTGTCGCGTTCTCGCAGTACGCCGATACCATCGACGGACTCTTCACGAAGCTGTCATCGGCTGGCAACATCGCAGCGCTTACCGGTCGCGGCGGCCGTGTAGCAAACTCAGTCATTTCCCGCGACGACATACTCCGCCGCTTTGCACCCGCCGCCAACGGAGCTCGTCCGCCGCCTCGCGCGGGATCAATTTCGCTGCTCCTCGCGACGGATATTCTGAGCGAGGGGGTCAATCTCCAGGATGCCTCCGTTGTCGTTCACCTCGACCTGCCCTGGACACCCGCGAGACTGGAGCAACGAATCGGGCGCGTCGCCAGGATCGGCTCGCCGCATTCCATCGTTCATTCCTACTCGATGCGACCTCCTGCTTCTGCTGACACACTCATTCGGCTTCAGGCGACACTTAGAAAAAAACTGATCGCGGCGGGAGAAGTCACTGGACATTTCGCTCCGACTCTTCCCTCATTCGGCCACCTCCCGCAACTGTCGCCCGGCCCCGCCTTTCTCCGTCAGGCTATCGATCGGGTTCTGCGCCGATGGCAGAATTCCGCGGCTACTCCACCCCTCTCCTCGCATTCATTGATCGCTGCAGTCGCCGGCGACCGCGCTGGCGTGCTCGCCGTGTGCTATCTGGACGGCCGGCCTGCGCTCGTCTGGGCAGATGAAGCCGGTGATTTCACCGACGACCCCGCCGCCATCGTCGATGCGTTGAAAAGTGTGGAAGGAGAGAATCGGGAAGTCAGCATGGAATCCGCATACGAAATCCTCGGCCGCGTCATGGCATTCGTGACGCTCCGGATGTCTTTGCTGGGTCAATGCGCTGATTCAGTCGCCGCCGGATACTCGAGACGCTCAACGATGCGGCGGATCTCAGCAATCGTCGAGACTGCTCCGCCACACCGGAGAAACCACACCGCCGCCCTCGCCGACCGCGCCCGTGCCGTAACGCTGAGCAGACTCGGCGCCGGGGCGGAACGAGAGCTGGAGCAGTTGCTGGCTGAAACGGCCACTGGCGGCGAGGCATGGCTGGAAAGAATTGCGGAGATGAAAGAGGCGAGGTCGCCTCATACGTCCAACCGTGGGCGACCGGAGCCCGCCGTCGGGCGTGTGGTCGTGCTCACAGTCGTTCCGCCTACTGCCGTTACGCGACGCGCTCAGGCGGATGATTAGCAGCATGACACTCACAGCTTCAGCGGAGGATGATTCATCGTGTGGCGGCCCTCCCCTGGTGCACTGGCGACCGATGTCATGACGGGCAGCGCAAACTCCAGCAATGAGCGCGCACTGAAGAGGTAGCTTCGTGCGTCTCCCACGGTTCCGCCGGCATTGCCGGACGCGGTGAGGTAGCCGTCGACGATCTCCGCAAAGAAGTGCTCCGACCAATTGGCGTGCGCTCCGCGACTGGTATCGAATTCTTCAGCGGCCCGCCACACGCGCAAGCCATTTTCCTCGACGGGAACCTGGAACCGCACCACTCGCTTGTCTGGAATGTCGACGATGTGCTCGGCGTAGTGCAGAAACGTGACGTTGTCGTGATCGGAGCCGAGGAGGAGGATCTTTCCGTCGAGCGTGACGAACCGGTCGAGTACGGAGTCGCGGCCGTAGGCATAGTGCCATGGCTGCGTGGAATGGAGAAATTCAGTGCGCCTGCCCCAGGCAACGAAACGGGCGACGTGCTGATTAACCGACGAGCCGGGATACGTCCGCAGGAATTCGACGAGCGCCCCGTTGCTTCTATCCGATCGGGCGGAGTTCGCGTCGAAGACCGGCAGCTTCTCGAGGATTTCCTTCTCGTCTTCCGGCGAAAGGTGACCTCGCCCGACTTCGTCGGAGTAGCTCGGGCACCCCGCGTACATGAAAAGGCAACCTTCAGAGGTAATGACATCCTTGATCGCCAGGTGGATTTCGTCGGGTCCGCCGGCTATCTCCCCGATCGCGCGCACCGATGCGTGCACCATCACGGTGTCGCCGCGCTCGAGTCCGAGCGACCGCAGGTCCTGCGCGATCTTTGATCGCGTTTGCAATTTCAAGAGGATCAACCCTCCGGAAAGCCGCGAAATATCCCGTCTTCGCCAGCCGAGTCGGCGAATTCCGCAAAGTCGGGGATAACGCGAAATGTACGACCGGGCTTCGCGAAAAGGTCGATCACGAGTATCGGCCGGTCATCGCGCGCCCTTCTGGTTCACCACTACGGAAGGGTGTGACGGCGAGCTTGTTCGTGTGTGTACAGGTGGCCAGCAGCTCCCCTCTACCGTCACCGTTGAGGTCGGCGATTAGTCCCACCGGCCTGTCGCACATCTTGACCCTGCGCAGTGTTGCGCCTTTTCCGACCAGCAGCGCGGATCTCCCTTGTGTCAGCGCTTTCCACTGCAATGTCGATCCATCCGTCGCCGTCGAAATCGCCGGTGGCCAGTCCATGGACGTGAGGCCGGGCTCCTGTGTCGAAGGGCGATCCGACAGCGGGCGTAAACTGTCCGCGCCCATTGTTCAGAAGGACGGTCACGGTCGGCGCTTCGTGGTTCGCGATGACGAGATCCATGTCGCCGTCGCGGTCGACATCAACGGCGTCGACGTCCGATGGCTTTTTGCCGGCGGGAAATGATCCGGGGGCGAGGAGCTGCCCTCTGCCATTCCCGGGCAACACCGTTACGCTGCCGTCACCCACGTTGACAACGGCCACGTCCGTATTCGTGTCGCCGTTGAGACCGGCAACCGCAATCGCTTTTGGACGCACTCCGACTTCATAGAACGTGACCAGCCCCACCTGATTCGGTGGCACCGTTGGCTGTTCGCCGTTGGCTGCCGCGCTCGGGTCCGGATTCTGGTGGCATGGGAGTGCCACCATCAGAAGACTAAGCAGCCTAAGGATAAAGTTTCTCGCGCAATGCCAGCATCGAAAGGAACTTCTCGATGCGCTTAGCTCGCGTTTCCGGTTTCTTTGCCGTGTTAATGCGAAACAGAATGGCGTAGCGATTCTGGCCATCAAGCTCGAGGAAGAACTTCTTCGCACGCGCATTAGTCGCCAGTGCGCTTTCAAGGTCATCTGGCACGGTCATCTGCTTCGGTGAGTCATACGCCGCGTCCCACCGACCATCCGCCTTCGCGCGCTCAACTTCGGCTAGACCGCCAGGCTTCATCTCACCGCTTTTTGTCAGGGCTGCGACCTTCTCTCTGTTCCGCTTGGACCAGATGCTTCGCTTTCCACGCGGAGTGAATTTCTGCAGCCACCAGCTCTCGTCGTCGCTCCTGCCCTGTCCGTCGATCCATCCGTGGCACAGCGCCGCTTCGACGGCTTCGTCGTACGTTATCGACTCGATACCCGACGCTTTCTTCGCCAGGCGGATCCACACCCCGGCCGACGTGCTTCCCTCCTTGTCGAGCCAGGCCGACCAATCGTTTTTCGCGCGAAACGTCACGATCGGTTTGTCATCCGGGACTTCCTTCTTCGCCGTCACGTGACACTCATGTCGCGTACTGGTCAGCGCCCATGAAGTGGATCGAGACATACGGCTCATCTCCGATCACCCAGCTGTCATGCGCGAGCGGCGGTACGTAGAACAGGCTGCCGGTGCTGAGCTCCACTTCGCTGCCGTCGCGCATGTGCGCCATTGCACGGCCGGAAACTACAAGCCCGACATGCTCGATCTCGCAATACTCGGTTCCCGCAATCGGGCTCACGTGTTCTGACCACTTCCAGCCTGGTTCGTAGCTGGCCCGGCCAATCGTCATCCCACCGATCCGGACAATCTCGAGCTTCCCTTTCTCGAATACGCGAGTCTCGTCGGGAGAATCAAAACTCTTGAGGACAACTTCCAGTTTATCCACTGTGGACTGCCTATTTTCATTCGGTGGTAGTGCGCCGTCATGAACTGCTGCCATTTGCCGTCTTCGCCGATCGTCCTGGAGGTGAGCGTCGACGGTTTCGAATCCATCTCAGGTCTTCGGAAGCTCGTGGTTGAACATCCACCCTACGCCGTACTTGTCAGTGAGCATTCCGAAGCGGGCGCCCCAGAACGTGTCCTGAAGCTCCATGATCACGGTGCCTCCGTCACCGAAGGCCTTGAAGAGTCGTTCGATCTCCTCGGTTCCCTCGCAATCGACGCAGACGAAGAAGTTGTTTCCCTGCGTGAATGGCGCGCCGGGCGTCGTGTCCGACGCCATCAGTAGTATCGGACCCTTCGTCAATGAGGCGTGAATGACACGGTCGTCGGAACCGGGCGGGCCTGGTATTCCCGCCTCCTTGAACGTTTAAACCGTCAGGTCGGTCCCGAGGCATTCCGAGTAGAATGTCATGGCTTCTCGGGTGTTGCCGTCGAAGTTGAGGTAATTGGTTATCGCCTTCATACGTTATTCTCCCGGAATGGGATGAGAGCCCGGATGCGGGGTTGCGCCCTCGATCTCGGTGCTTCCGGCCAACGTACACCGGAAAGCCGGTACGCGAGAAGAGAGTTTCGACGGTGGTGCCGAGTGGTGACTTGCTTACCGCCCCGCCGTGATACGAGTGCGAGCGGCTCCGAACCCAACCAGCAGTGCCACGATTCCAACCACGATATTCAGGTAGGCAACTGCCGCGTTGACGTTGAGGATGCTGACGATCAACTCGCCAACGCCAGGGACGAAACGGAGAACACCGACCGCCAGCAGCAGACCCCCCAGAAAAATGCAAAACTGTCGCGACCCGCCTTTCATTCCCGTCCAGATACCCGTTACGCCCAGACCGATGTGGATGATGGCGTGAAGTGTGTTCGTCGTGAGCACGCCGAAAACGACAGGACTGAACAACCCCCAGATGCCTTCGATGAGGAGAAACGCTCCGACAACGACAGCAAACGTGCTGGCAATTCCACCTTCTCGATTCATCTGCGGTTCACTCCACGGGAGCCTGGGAAGAAAAGATCATGCTTCGAGCTTGATCTTACGACGTATTCCCCGCGCACTCAAGAACGAGTCAGGTGCCAAGGTAGTGGAGCCAACGTGCGGTCGCAGGCGCTTCGTGGGATTGTGCAAAGGGGAAACGATCGGCGGATTGTGTTTGGAGGAACAGGGGCTGGACCCGAGCGGCGTTGTTGTGATCGCGGGCAGTTTCAGCAAAGTACTGTTTCCATCGATCCGGCTCGGCTATTTCGTGGTGCCGGTGGATCTCGTTGACCGCGTAGCTGCAATGAAGTCAGTCCCGAACCGGCACGCATCCGTGCTCGAGCAGGTTGTGCTTTGCGACTTCATTGAGCAGGGACACTTCGGACGCCATGTGCGAAGGATGACGGAAGTCTACCGGGAACGACTCGATGTTCTCGTGGAGAGTGCGCATCAGAGATTGAGCGATCTCCTCGAAATTTCGAACGTCGAGGCGGGACTGCAAACTGTCGGTTGGCTTCAGGGAAACGGCGACGCTGAATTCGCTCCAATTGCTGCTGCCGAACGCGGCGTTGAAATCACTCCCCCTGGGTCGCTACGGCAGCGGGAGGTTCGCCCGCAATGGAGTCCAGCTGGGATTCGCCGCGATCGACTCCAGGGAGATTCGCCGCGGAGTTCGCGAGCTTGCGATCGCGCTCGAGAAAACGAGAAAGTGAGTATCCACACCCGCGGTTCGCTGACAGCACCCGATGCCGCTCAGTCACCCCTCGGGTAAATCACACCGCATTCTCACGAACCGGAGCGTGATTCCGTCGGGCACCGTGTCCGTGATTTCCTCGACCCGGTCGAAACCCAGCGCCGAGTAGAACGGAACACCGGGAAGCGTGGCCATCAGCTCGAGCGACAAGAACCCGGCCCGCGCCGCCTCTTTGATGCACTCATCCAGCAGGCGTCGCCCAACGCCGCGTCGCGCTGACTCCGGCGCGACGAAGAATGCACGTATCCTTGCCGGATCCCGCGCCGGATCGAGAAGATCATCGGAACCGACAGGTCGCTGGTCGCCGCCGTAGAGTGTCCTGCGACGGCTCCACCCGCCGCAGCCCGCCAGTGAGCCATCGAGCTCAGCGATGAAGTAACTGCGGTCGGCTATGAGCATGGAGTCGACGCCGAAGACGTGCTGAATTGCCGAGTCCGTCTCTACTTCGGTATAGTGACCGCGACTCAGGACACGCGCTGAGCGGCCTATCAGTTTAGCGAGAGCGGGTATGTCTCCGGTTGTCGCAACTCTCACCGTAAGCGCGTCCGACGCGTGCGCCGTCAAGCCGTGACGGGGTGAGCGATACCTGCTATCCGCGGTGACCCGACTTCGTCGACTTGGACTGTGGCTTTACGACGCGATCCCGCGGCGTCGGGACGTGGTCGGCCTGACGCGCGGGTGCTCCCGGCACCGGCGGGCCTTTACGCTTGCTCGAGAAATCCGGAATCGATCTCGATCCTTTCTTCTTCATATGGCTCTCCTGCGCAGAGTGCGTACCCGAACCTGGCGATGCCGTTACAGCGGATCCTGAATCTGCAGCAAATGCCAGACCCCTGCTCATCGCCGTATCGGGAGATCGATGAAGCTCGCGTCATGCGGTCGTTGTACGTCGCGTTGTCGAGCGCCTTGCTGTGCGTCGTGTAGAACGGCCACGGATAGGCGTAGCTCATGAACACGTTGCCATCCATCGGAAAGTCGATGCCCGGGGCAAAAGTCACGGACGGCGTCAACGCCTTGAGCGCCTTCGGCCTCGCCTCCGCCATGTTCTGTGCGGTGTCCGCGTAGATCGTGAAATTGAGGAGTGCCGGCAGGCGTCCCGGCATGACGCGAGGGCGAACGACAAGAACGCAAACTGTTGCCCCATCCGGCGTCCTGACGGGTACGTTCCTGTCGATGAGATATCGGCGACGATCGTCCTCATCCTCGAGCGCGGCAGTCAGAGATTGAAAGCAGTCAAAGGACTGTGCCGCCGCATATTTCCTGACGAGATCGATGGAGTCAGGAAGTGGCAGTGCACCCTCGCCGTTCACCCGCCGCACTGCGTCGCGGAAATTGTTCTTCAACCGGACGGCTGAGGTGCCGAACACCCATCGCAGCCGATGAGCGGCGGTCCAGTCGTCGAGCTTGCCCACGATCTCGCGATACGATTTCCTGAAGGCATCGTCGAATGACAAACCCTCCTCGCGCTGTGCCGCCTTTGCCCTGGCGTAGATCTCGTACGGAAGGCTGCTCGCTGAAGCATTTGCACGGTGCGCGGCCACTCGAAGATCACGCAGCGTGCGCAATGTCGCGCCGGCGTCCTGGTACCGGCCGGCGACGATCTCCAGGCGATGGAGGTTGTCGAGGTACCTCTCACGATCGGTGTCGCGATAGGTTGCGATGGCACGCCCGGCCAGCCGGGGCATTTCGACAGCGAGCGCGGAGAAGCATCGGCAGGACAAGGCGGAGACGTTTCGTCATCGAGCGCCTGACGTTACAACGTTCGTAAAATCCTGTCAATTATTTTACTTTCTTGGTCATGTCACAGCCCTATCGCGTCACGTCGCTCAAGCAGCTGCTGGTTCTCGCGTCGCCGGGACGCGAGGACATCATCGATGCCGTGGGCGTTATCGGGCCCTGCACTATCCCGGAGCTGGCACAGTTCGTCGGTCGCTCCCGCAATGCACTCTACTACCCTGTGCGGGCGCTACGGGATTGTGGACTGCTGCTCGAGACGCATCACTCGGGCGAGGGCAGGAAAACGACGGCCCGGTATGATCTTCCCGGCCGTCCCCTGTCAGTGTCCTATGATCTGAGCACGGAACGGGCTCGTCGAGCGGTCATTGCGCTGGGCCGCACGCGCCTGCGAAGCGCGGCACGAGGCTTTGAGCGCGCCTGCCGATCGGGGGCGTCCACCACTGAAGGCCCCCGACGGAATCTCTGGGTGGCTCGCTGGAAGGGCTGGTTGTCGAACGCCGAGCTGGAAGAAGCGAACGCTCATCTGTCGCGGCTGATCGACCTGTTGCAGCATGACTCAGGCGGTCCAATCGAGCAACGAAGACTTCACGAATTCACGTTCGCGCTGGCCCCGATCGTTCCGAAAACAGCGCCTCGCCGCCGCTCACCAGAAAAGAGGGGAGCGAACGAGTGACCGGCGCCTGGCGCTCCATTTGAATGAAGTGTTAATCGCGCCCAATGGATAATCTCTGCCACACTCTCGTGGGTGCAGCGTTGGCGCAGACCGGCCTCAGGAAACGAACCGGACTCGGCGCGGCGACATTGATGATTGGCGCGAACTTCCCCGACATCGACGTGATTGCGGTTCCGCTGGGCCGCGCGACAGAATTTCGCAGGGGTTGGACACATGGGCTGCTGGCCCTCGCGGTGCTGCCGTTCGTGTTGACTGTGCTGATGATCGCCTGGGGCAGGTACACACGTCGATCGGGCGAAACGAAGCGCGCACCCGTTGTTCCGCGAGAGCTGCTGTTCCTCTCGACGCTGGCGATCGTGACGCATCCCGTGCTCGACTGGATGAACTCATACGGAATGCGCTGGCTCATGCCTTTCGACGGCCGCTGGTTTTATGGGGACTCTCTCTTCATCGTCGACCCGTGGCTCCTCCTAGTCCTCGGCCTGGGGGTCTGGCTTTCACGTCGCCGCGAGCGGTACAACGCCCCGCAACCGTGGAAGCCTGCACGCGTTGCGATTGTCGCGGCCGTTATCTACATCGCGAGCATGAGCGGTCTCCAGGACATCGCGACACGATTGGCGCGACAGGAGCTAAGCGGCAGCACGAAAGCCAGTCACCGTCTTTTCGTGGTCGCGGCTCCGGCTGATCCCGTGCGGTGGCGTGTCTACGCCGATGATGGAGACCGTTACTGGCGCGGAAAGC
>JALYOO010000125.1 GCA_030856845.1 Gemmatimonadota bacterium | reverse complement strand
GTACGTCTCCGTCGAGCACCCGCTGCACGGTGGAGCCAAGTGATTCGCCGAATGCGACTCGATAGCTTTGCGACGGCGTCATCCCGTGGTCGGACAGAATCACGAGGTCGTAGCCCCGACCACCGGCGAGTGAGGCCATCCGCCAGATCTCGCTGATCCGCGCATCCGTCCGTCGAAGGTCTCCAAGAGCTTGCCTGCTCGAAGGTCCGAAATGGTGAGCGAGCTCGTCGTACTGCATGAACGTGCTGTAGATGACCGGAACGCCGAGGTACACGTCGAGCAGGATGGCCATCGTCTGCAGCTCGCGGATGATGACGTTGCTGAGTATGCGAATGAACGGAAAAATCCCTTCCGAATGGGTGACCCTCCCGGCGAGCTCTCCGCGCAGTCTCTCCCACTCCTCCAGGAGATACTCGAAGACGCTCTGAACGAGCATGCGGGCGACGCGTATCGGATGAAAAAGGATGAGCAGCGCCATCCGCTTTCCGCCGAGCCGCTGATATACCGACATCTTCTCGCGGGTGGCGACCGTGAATGCGACGGTCTGTGCGTCGCCGTCCATGAGGTTCACGTAGCTCGATCCGCCGGCGAGCGCTCCCGGAGAAGTGATCCGGTCGCGGATGTACTGCACGCCGTGCGGTGCATTGCATGTAATGACTTTTCGCGCGGCCTTGTCGTAGAAGCGAAACGCGGGAATTCCCGCGTTCTCACCGTGGAAAATTCCCGCCTGGCAATAGGGCGTCGCCGACGGAAGACCGCAGAACCAGCGCCTGACGCTGAAGCCGCGGTCTCGCAGCAGGCGGGAGATCGTCGGGCAGTACCCGCGGTCCATCGCACGGCGCAAATCGGAGAAAGCCAGCGCGTCGATCTGGAGCACGATGAGACCGCGTCGTCCGTCGTGTTCCCGTTTTTCGCGCCGGAAGACTCTGTACTTCGTCGCGTAATACCAGCGCAGCAGTGGGCCCGCTCGCGGCTGGGAGCGCCGCTCGTTCACGCTACCTTGTCAGATACGATCCGCAAGAGCTCCTGCACCGGCACCGGCTTCACCAGTACCGCATCACAACCGGCCACAGCGCACCGCTCACGCGTCGCGGCGTCGGCGTGGCCGGTAAGCGCGACCACCGCCCGCGGACGAATACCCCGTTGCGACAGCCCTTCGATCACCTCCAGCCCGTCGGCATCCGGAAGTGTGAGATCGAGCAGCACGAGATCGGGAGCTGTCTCACCGCTCCACTCTATCGCCGCGGCGGCGCTGGCGGCGATCGTGACTTCATAACCTCGGGACTCGAGAAGTATTCTCAGGCCCGAGCTGATGAGCTCGCTGTCTTCGACAAGCAGTATCCGCCGGACCATCAGTGGTCAGGCCGGATGGGGAGAGTGAAGAAGAACCTGCTGCCTCTTCCAAGCTCGCTTTCGAGCCATATCCTCCCGCCATGCAGCTCCACGAAGCGCCGCGCGATCGTCAATCCGAGACCGGTGCCATGATGCACGCGAGAGGCCGACGAATCGACCTGCGCGAACTCGCGGAATATCAGCTCGTGATGATCCTGCGCGATGCCGAGTCCGGTATCGCCCACCTCCAGCAGCACAAACCGCGCAGGATCATCGGGGCTTCGCGCCGCGCTTACCCACACCGTTCCACCGGCGGGAGTGAACTCGAAGGCGTTGCCGAGCAGGTTGGTCAGCACGTGAATGACCTTGTCGCGGTCCGCCCGCACCGGCGGTACTTCAGGCGACAGACGACGCTCGAGTACGAGGCCTTTGCGCGCGACGAGAGATTCGTTCAGCGTCGTGACCTGTTCCACCAGCTCCTGCACGGAAAACTCGGATTCCACCAGCGTCAACGGCTCACTCGAATCCCGCGCATGCATCAGTATCTCGGCGATCATGTCCAGCAGCTGGCGGCCTCCGGTGATGATTACCGAAATGCTCTCCCGCTGCTTGGGAGTGACGTCGCCGAGGATCCCCTCGCGCAGGATCTCAGCGTGCGTGATGATGGCGGTGAGCGGAGTGCGCAGATCGTGAGAGATGTTCGACAGAAACTGCGTCTTGAGGAGATCGCGATCGCGCAGCTCTCCGATCAGCACCTGGGCTTCGGCGATCTCCGACTCGAGAAGAGCGATTCGCGCCTGCGCGCTGCCTCCAGCGACGAGCGTCTCCGCGCCTTCAGGCATCGGCGACCCCTTCCAGTGGATGCGCTGAAGCTACGGCAGTCTCGATTGACTCGACGAGCTGCTGGCGGCGCAACAATGACCAGTAGCGACCTTCGCCAATCATCAGTTGATCGTGTCTCCCCTGCTCGACGACGCTGCCCTCGTCGAGAACGATGATCCAACTGGAATCGCGTATGGCGCTCACACGGTGCGATGCGATAATGGCGGTACGCGAGGAGAGTGCGCTGCGGAGCTGCCGCAGTATCGCTGCCTCGGTGTGAGTCTCGACAGCGCTCAGCGCATCATCGAGCAGCACTATTGCGGGTCGCCTGGCGAGCGCACGAGCCAGCGATGCACGCTGCTTCTGCCCGCCGGACAGGTTGATACCTCGTTCGCCAAGCATGGTTTCATACTTACCGGGAAACTCTTCGATCGTACTCTCCAGCTGGGCCATTCCGGCCGCCCATTCTACCGACTCCTCTTCATTCGATCCATACGCCAGGTTGGCTCCGATCGTGTCGCTGAATAGCAGACTCTCCTGAGGAACGAGACCGATCTCGCGTCGAAGGTCGCTCAGCGGGATATCCCGGATTGGGACACCGTCGATCAGTATTTCACCCTCCTGAGGATCGTACAATCGCGGTATCAGCCCGATCAGTGCACTCTTGCCGCTTCCCGTGGCGCCGACCACACCAAGGCTCGCGCC
>JALYOO010000116.1 GCA_030856845.1 Gemmatimonadota bacterium | reverse complement strand
TAGACGTACACGTAGAAGTAGAATCCGGCGAGCGCGATACCGACACTCACCAGCAGGCAGAGCAGTGCCGCACCGAGATTCAATGCGTGCGGACGAATGCGGGGAAGAAGCTGGCCCAGCGGTTTTGGCGATGCGGGCCGCCGGGAATCCGGGGCTTCGTCCATCAGGGGCCGAGCTTGCGATCCGCCGCCATGGCGCAGAACAACAGCGCGAGATAGAGCAGCGAATACTTGTAGACCCACCACGCCGGTGCGGTCCAGTCCTGCGCTCGCATCATGCGCACGACTCCCCCCAGCAGAACGAGGCCGAGCGCAACGGAAGATACGAGATAGATCGCTCCGAATGCTCCGAACGTCACGGGAAGCACAGTGATTGCAACCAGTATCACCGTGTACCACAGCATTTGGCTCATCGTCTCCCGCTCACCCCAGACGAGTGGGGCCATCGGCACCCCCGCCTTCGTATAGTCGCGCTGTTTGAGCAGGGCGAGTGCCCAGAAATGCGGCGGTGTCCAGTAGAAAATGACGAGGAACAAGTACACCGCTAGCAGATCCACGGTGCCCGTCATTGCCGCCCAGCCCACCAGCGGGGGAAACGCTCCGGCGGCACCTCCGATCACGATATTGTGCGGCGTGGTGCGCTTGAGCCATCGGGTGTAGACGTACACGTAGAAGTAGAATCCGGCGAGCGCGAGTGCGGCCGACACGACGTTGACGAACATCGCGAACAGAAACGTCGCTGCGGTCGCTAGCGCGATTCCGAAAGCGAGCACCGATATGCCGCTCATCCTGCCACTTGGAATCGGGCGAAGCCGCGTGCGTGCCATGCGATCGTCGATGTCGCGATCCATGTACATGTTGACTGCGTTCGCACCGCCGGCCATCAGATACCCGGCCGCGAGAACGATCAGCACGATGAGCCACCCGGGGTTCCCGGCCACGAACATCGGCGCGATGGTCGTCACCAGCAGCAGCGAGATGATTCGCGGCTTGGTCAGCATCACGAGGTCCTGCAGCAGTGTTCGCTCCATCGGAGGGCCGGCGGTGATAGTCATGCGGCAGCTCTGTGGTCGAGCGCGGAAGCGTCATGCCCCGGGGTCTTTGCGCTGACGCACGCAAGGATCACCACGGCGAGCCAGACCAGCGTGCCCGTGGCCTGATGCAGCGAGCGAAGGACAGGCGGAAACTGCATCTCGATCATGGCGGCAGCGATGAGTATCTGCGCTACAGCTGCCCAGAAAGCGAACCGGGCGGCGGTGACGATCGGGCGCGCCTCGCCCCGTCTTCGCACCGCTCTCGAGATTCCCCAGAGATGACCGAGAAGAAGGAAGGCAGCGACCCGGTGTACGATATGTGCTCCGAGACCCGAGCCGCCACCACTCACTGTGCGGCACCATGGGAACCCGCCACATGACGACGCAGCGCCGGGCAGATTTGCCGTCAGTGCTCCCATGACAAGCGTGAATAGCGCGACTCCAACCGCGATTCGCGCGGCTCGATTAGTCGTGCCGTCGCTAATGCCAGAACTGGCATTAGCACTCATCGGCGACGCTCTGCCTCTCGAGCCCTCGCTTCGACCGGGCTCGGCGGAGCGGAAGACCACCACCGTCAGAGTTGCGAGCAGCGTCATCGCAATGGTCAGGTGCGCGACGATGACGAAGGGATTGAGCCCGAGCTTCACGGTTACTGCACCCAGCAGCGCCGCCGACACCACCAGCACTGCGGAAATAGCAGACGGCAGGAGAATCCCATGCCGGCCCCTCACTCCGGGATGAGCACGGTGCATGAATGCGAGACTCAGCAGCGCCAGCACAGTGATTGACAGACCGAGCGCGATGTATCGATGCGTGATCTCGATTATCAGATCGGGCCGGTCGAGAGGGGGGAACCACAATCCCGCACACTTTGGCCAGTCATCACCGCACCCCATCCCGGAGCCGGTGATCCGCACGATCGCGCCGAAAACGATCTGAGCGAACGCCATGGCAAGCGCCGCATAACCCAGACGGCGAAGTCCGCGAAACACGTCGCTCTCCATCAATGAATTGCCCGCCAGGTTGCCAGCAGAACGAACCCGAGAGCCAGAGCCGGTATGACGGCCCACATTATCTCCATGCGGCGGGATGAGCCCGCCATTGACGAGGTCGGCGGTCCAGCGGGGTGACGAATCATGGCCCGGATGATCGCCAGTTCGGCCACGAGGCAGAGACCAGTCGCGATCCAGAAGACGATTTCGGCGGATGACCAGTTCATTCGCTGCAGGAATCGCGCGGTGGTGTTACTTCGCGCCGGTTTTTCGCATCGACGATAAAGCTACTCGCGCACTCTCATGCTTTGCAGTACCGTTTCCCGATGGTAGACGCCGGAATGACCGCCGCGGCGGAGCGCGCGGACCCGCATTCATCAGGCACATCACCGGCCTCCAGCACCGAGGGCCCGCTGCCCCGGCGCATCGGACTGTGGACAGCGGTCGCGATCCTTGTGGGCACGACGATTGGCTCGGGTATTTTCCGTTCCCCGGCTTCCATCGCCGACAAACTTCCCGGACCTCTCCCGCTGCTCGGCGTCTGGGTCGTCGGCGGAATATTCGCACTATGCGGAGCGCTGACACTCGCGGAGGCGTCGAGCGCATTTCCGCAAACGGGTGGCGTGTACATCTATATAAGAGAAGCGTGGGGGCGACTTGCCGCGTTTCTCTTCGGGTGGGCCGAGCTGGTTCTCATACGCGCCGCCGCGCTGGGAGGAATCTCGACGACATTCGCCGAGTACTTCATCCGCGTCACTGGACGGGATCCCGGAGTGGCGCCTTTTGACGCATATGTTCACTACGTCGCGGCCGCCGCGATCCTCCTCACCGCGGCGTTCAACTACGTCGGAGTGCGCACCGCGGGACTGGTGCAGAACGTCACGACGCTCGCGAAAGTGGGCGGACTGTTGTTCATCATCCTGCTCGCATTCGGTCTGGGTCTGCCGTCGACGGGCGGTCACTACACCCCGGCAGCTCCTCCGGGAAGCTTTTCCATCGCCGCTTTCGGGCTGGCCCTCGTGTCAGTCATGTGGGTTTACGATGGGTGGGCAGACGTCAGCTTCGTTGGCGGGGAGGTAGAGAACCCGCGGCGGAACCTGCCTCGTGCGCTGATCATCGGCACATGCGCGATCATCGTGATCTATATGCTGGCCAACCTTGCGTATCTGGCGGTTTTGCCGGTTTCCGAGATGAGGACGTCGAAGCTGGTGGCGGCTGACGTCGCCGAACGGATCCTCGGAGCTGGAGGGGTGGCATTCGTCGCTACTGTCGTGATGATCTCCACGCTGGGCGGACTCAATGGCTCGATGTTCACGGGTCCCCGCATTCTATTCGCGATGGCGGACGACCGCCTGCTGTTTCGATCCATGGCGAAAGTTCACCCGCGCTACAAGACTCCGTACGTCTCGATCTGGGTGGTGGCGATACTGGCGGCAGTATTCGTGCTGGCCGGCACCTTCGAACAGTTGGTCGATGCCTTCGTGACGGCGATCGTGCCCTTCTACGCGCTGGCGGTGGGGTCGGTGTTCGTATTGCGCGGGAGGAGTGACTACAACCCTTCGTTCAGGGTTCCGGGATATCCCGTCGTGCCCGCGCTGTTCATAGTTTCCACCCTGTTTCTCCTGGGGAACGCCATCGTGGATCCCTCGAGCCGCTGGCCGACGGTGGCAGTGCTCGTCGTGGTACTTGCCGGCATACCCGTCTATTACATGTCGGTGGGGCGGGCGAAGGTTTCGAGCTAGGCGCGTCGGCGGCCTATTCGGCGTTGTATACATTGCCCCCTGAGGCTTGGGCCCGGGGCGGTGTAGGTATGTTGCGTGGGCGTTACCATTCGGTCCAAAAAGTTGCTTGCCGCCCTATGTGGCGGACGGTAGCTTTCACCGTCGAGATACGCCACTGGGCTTCATAGTCAGACAGCTCCGTTTGGACCCACCAGCATTTTCGCTTCAGTTGGCCGCCGTAAGGCGTCGCGCTTTTCCCGGCCGCAGCTGGGAGCCGTTTCTCGCCGTCCTGCCCCAATCCCAATTTCCCCAGGCTTTAACAATGCTCACACCACGTTTGAAACGTACGTTGGCCGCAATCGGTCTCGCGCTGGCGGCAGTCGTGGCTACCGACGCTCGCGCCCAGGGCATCACAACCGGCGCCATCAGCGGAGTCGTCACTGACAGCGAGGGCAGGCCACTGGAAGGAGTCCAGGTAGCCATCACCAACAGTGCCACCGGATTTACTTCGCGAACGGTCAGCCGTGAGGGCGGCCGCTACTTCGTGCAAGGCCTCGAGGTTGGTGGACCGTACAATGTGCTGGCTCGCCGCATCGGTTTCGCGCCGCAGGATCGAGGCAACATTCAGGTTGGCCTCAGCCAGAATCAGCGGTTGGACTTCCGGCTCGAAGCGCAGGCTACAACGCTGACATCGATCGAAGTGGTCGGCACCCCCGACGTTTCGGCAAGCAACAGCGGAACCAAAACGTTCGTGTCGGATAGCGCACTGCAGCGTCTCCCCACGCTCAACAGGAACCTCACCGATTTCATTCGCCTCGCCCCCCAGGTCTCGACCGCCGGCGCGGGTTACTCCGGCGGCGGAATGTCGAACCGCATGAACAACGTGCAGATCGACGGTGCGACGGAGCGTGACGTGTTCGGCTTAGGCTCTACCGGCCAGCCTGGCGCGGAAGTGGGCTCGAAAAGCGTCTCGATCGAGGCTGTCAAGCAGCTTCAGGTTCTGCTCGCTCCATTCGACGTGCGACAGGGCAACTTCGGAGGTCTGCTGCTCAACGCCGTGAGCAAGAGCGGAACGAACGAGCTGCACGGCTCAGGATATTTCGGGTACCGCGACCAGAATTACGGTCGAGACGTGCCGACTCTTCGCAGCACGCAGTACCAGCGCAAGCAGTACGCATTCACCCTTGGCGGACCGATCATACGCGATCGCCTCAATTTCTTCTTCGCACCCGAATTTCAGAGTGAAACGGAGCCGGTAAGCGGGCCGTTCGTCGGGCAGGCTGCCGATGCGGCCAACCCGCTTCAGATCGGCCAGGCGGATATCGACCGCTACGAGAGCATCATGCGCAACAAGTACAAGACAGATCCGGGTACTGCCGGACAAGTCGAGATTCCCAACCCTCTTCAGAACTTCTTCGGGCGCCTGGACTACCGCCTCAGTGACGCGCATCGCGTTGTATTTCGCTACAACTACAGCTACGGGGAGCGTCTTCGGCAACAAAACAGCAGAACCGTAAACCGGCTGGTGTACAGCGACAATTTCCACACGTTCAGCGCCGTCAAGAATGCCCCGGTGATTCAAATTTTCTCGAACTTCAGCGGCGGCTCATCGAATGAGCTGTTCATCGGTTACAACGGCTACAAGCATAACCGTGTCCCCCCGACGCTGTTTCCGCAGGTGACGGTGACTGTTCCGCGCACGGGTGGGGGAAATGCGACGATCGTTGGCGGAGCCGACCAGTCATCGCAAGGCAACTCGCTCGACACCGATACCTACGAGCTGACGAACAACTTCACCAAGCCGATCGGCGATCACAACCTGACCATCGGCACGCGCAACGAGTACGTAAAGCTGCGGAATCTTTTCTCTGAAGGGTCGTACGGAGTATGGACATTCACGAATCTCAACAACTTCGACAACGGCGTGGCGAGTTCGTTCCGTCGCGCGTTTCTGCTGAAGGACGAGGGCAACGCGTACTTTGACGCGCTCCAGTCGGCCTTCTATGTGCAGGATCAATGGCAGGCCCGACCGAATGTCAGTTTCACCCTCGGTGCTCGCGCCGACGTCAGCAGCTTCCTTCGAGACGTAGGCTACTCGGCCCCGATCGACACCGCGTACGGTCGTAGCACGAACGACGTGCCGAAAAGGGCGTTTCAATTCTCGCCCCGCGTCGCCTTCAGCTGGGACGTGACCAGCGACCAGGCTAACACGCTTCGCGGCGGAGTCGGCATGTTCGTCGGTACTCCGCCATATGTCTGGCTTGAAAATGCCTATATCAACAATGGTCTTATCATCACCAACCTGAACTGCAGTGGGACGAGTCCCGCACCTGCGTTCAACGTCGACGCGACTGTCTACAACACCTGCGCCAACGGGCAGGGCACGAAGCCGATCGGCCGTGTGAGCTTCCTGGACAAGGACCTCAAGTTCCCGCAGCCGCTCCGCGCCACGCTCGCGTATGATCGGCGCCTTCCTGGAAACCTCGTCGGCACCGTCGAGGGTCTTTTTTCCAAAACGATCAACCAGCTCTTCTTCGTGAACCGGAATATTCAGGCACCGCGAGGTGTGGATAAACGCGGAAGAATTCTCTACGGTGACACCATCCTCCTCACCGGTCAGGCATTCGCCAGCCTGCCGCCAACCGTTCGTGCCAATGGCGGACTGGCCCGCTTCAGCGAGGCCATCGACCTGATCAATCAGAGCAAGGACTTCTCCTACAGCCTCACCGGCCAGCTCCAGAAGCGTTTCGCCGACAACTGGGAAGGAATGGCGGCCTACACCTTCTCGAGATCCCGTGACGTACAGAGCTTCAGCTCCAGCACGCACGGCTCCAACTGGCGGTTTGGTCGAACATTGTCGGGAGACCAGCTCGACCCTTACACCGCGGTCAGCAACTTTGATCAACCCCACAAGCTCGTTGCCAGCGGCACGTACAGCTTCAAATGGCGCGGTGACTTCAGCACCGACATATCGATGTTCTATACGGGAGCATCGGGCGGTCCACACGACTACGTGTACGGATTTGGACCGGCGTCCAACTCAGGAGATTTGAATGCCGACGGTTCGCAGGGCAACGACCTTATCTACGTCCCTGCCGATGCGCGTAATCAGGCGGAGATTCGGTTCCGCGACATCGCCGCTGCCGGGGGAAACCCAGCGATAACGGCCGCCGCTCAAGCCGAAGCGTTTGAAAATTTCATCAACAATTCGCCGTGTTTGAGCAAGAACCGCGGCAGGATCATGGAGAGGAACGTATGCCGCTTGCCGTTCCTCAACCGAATGGATCTGTCACTCCGTCAGGCGATTCCGACGCTCGCGGGCCAGCGCGTTTCGGTGCAGCTCGACATCTTCAACTTCGGCAACCTGCTCAACAAGAAATGGGGCCAGGAACAGATCAATCAGGCGAGCAACAACAGCAACGTGCCGATTCTGTCGCATGTTGGGCAGACGGTGATAGATCCCAAGACAGCAGACCCTATCTTCACCTTCAACACGACGCAGCAGGAGTACGTGACCGGCAATTTCGCTTCGAATTACTGGAGAACGCAGATCTCGTTTCGTTACAGCTTCTAGGGCGACTGCTTTGAGACGAAGGCACGCCTGGCTTTGCCATGCGTGCCTTCGTTGTTAGTATCTGCGGGTGCGACGAACCATTTTCGCTGTTGCAGGCACCATGCTCGTTGGGCTCGCCACTAACGCGCGCGCGCAGGCGCCCGCATCGGACTCGGTCGTTACAACCGTCGATTCCGCTGCTCCGCAAATCAAGCCGGTTATCGTAACAGCCACGAGACGAAGAGAGTCCATCTTCGCGACTCCGCTGGCCATTTCGGTTGTCGATAGTACAACGCTCCGGAACAAGCGCGGCTACTCGCTCGATGAAGCAGTCGCCAATATTCCGGGAGGGATGGCTCAATCCCGATGTGGCGGCAGTGACATCCGCCTGGTGATTCGCGGATTCGGAGCACGCGGCGCTGGCGACCGCTCCAATGCGGGCACGTCACGCGGAATTCGCGTACTTCTCGACGGTATCCCGGAAACCGAGCCCGATGGCCGTACGTCGTTCGACCTTGTCGATCTCGCTGCTGCGCAGCGAATCGAAGTCCTTCGATCGAATGCGTCGGCGATCTGGGGAAATGCGGCAGGAGGCGTGGTCGATATCTCTACGGTACCCGAGGTCGAGCGTGCCTTCGCTTCCGCTCAGCAGGTGGCAGGCAGCTTCGGGCTTCGGCGGACAGCTCTGCATGCTGGTACCAGATTGGGCACTGCAACACTCGCTGCGACGTTTACCAACACCAGCCAGGACGGCTGGCGCGACAAATCGGACAGCAGGCGCGCACTCGTGAACTCTTCTCTCACCGGTTCATTCTCTGAGCGAACGAGCTTCGGACTGTTCGTCAACGCGGCCAATGATCTGTTTCACATCCCCGGTCCATTGACGATGCGCGCAGCGGTCGACTCACCGCGAAGCGCCAACGCCACGTACGCGGCGCGCGACGAGCGGCGGCACAATCGCCTCGGGCGCGTCGGCGTGACACTGAGTCACCGGGTGGGTGAAGGTGACTCCGTGTCAGGCATGTTCTTCGTGAATCCCAAGCTGTTGCAACGCTCGGAGCGCAACACGTTTCGCGATTTCAATCGGTATCACCTGGGGGGCAATCTCGTTTATCGGGCTGCCTACGCGCTCGGCGATGGTTTGCGCGGCACCACCGTCGCAGGCGGTGCCCAGGCCTTCCAAAGCGGCACGATTCTCTTCTATAGCCTCACCCCGGCCGGCACTCGGGGAGATACACTGCGCGGTGGTGGACGGCGTTCCGATCGCGTTCGAGCCCGGCAGCCCGCGCAGCCTCGTGCTGTCGCTGTCGGTGGGCTTCAGGCAGTCCTGAGGGCGGGCCGCCCTGTATCCCGTGCCGTTCGTCCCCGTTCGGCATATTCGATATTGCGGGGTAGATACACCGGCCCTACGTTGAAAGGGTAGTCCCGTCTCGCACAGGTCGAGCAACAAATGGAATCCTCCTCGAGGGGTTTCGCGATCGTACCCCGCTCGGCGCTTCGCCTTCTTGCGGCGCTCGTACCGTTCAGCGCGCTGTCACTAAGCCCTGCGCACGCTCAGGCATTTCAGGAACAGACGTCGATCGTGGTTGCGTTCGTCACCGACACCGCGGGCAATCCGCTGTCGGGAGCGGAAGTGCAGATCGTCGGAACATCACTGCGCGGCAACACCGACGCAGCAGGGCGCGTGGCGCTCCTCGCGGTTCCGGTAGGTAAGGCTACGCTGCGCGTACGGCGACTTGGGTTCAGCGAGTCGACACTCCAGATCTCGGTCACGCCAGGAGCGACGCCGGACGTTCGGTCGCGGCTGCATCCTGTCGCTATGGAGATCAACAAAGTCGTCGTCCGCTCGCGGTTCGACAAACCGGACAGGTACGCCAAGACCGGCCGGTTCGATGAATTTTACCGGCGCCGCGCGACCGGATCGGGCACGTTTCTAACGCGCGAGGACATCGATGCTCGCCAGGCGCAGAAGCCGGAGGATCTGGTGCGAATGGCCACCGGCGTTCGCATTCGCTATCGAGGCATGGTCCCCTACATCCAGTTCCTGCGCTGCGAGCAGGTTAACGTGTTCATCGATGGAATTCGGCAGCACGACGGCTACCGCGATTACCTGACGCTGCACCCCCTGCAGATTGAAGCGATGGAGATCTACCACGGTCTCGCCGCCGTCCCTCCCCAGTTCAGTCCGAGGCCGAACGACTGCGCGGCGATCGTCGTCTGGACGCGCTGGCATGGTGGAGACTAGCTCAGAGGTTCTAGACCGCTCTCACGGTTAGAGCCTAGAATACCTTTAAGTTGATGTACCTCCGCGGGTTATTCTTGAAGTCCACCAGCACCGTGTCCAGCTGCGCCAGCAGCTTTCTCACATCGTCGTAGACTCCCGCATCGTTGAGCAGCTTCGACGCCGTTCCGTTTCCACTGTCGACCTTGGCGACTATCGCATCGAGCTTGAGGCTCGTCGCCCTAAGCTCCTCACTGATCGAGGCCATGTTGGCGCTCGCCTCCCGAAGGTTCACGAGAGTCGAGTCTATCTTTGCCGAATCAATTCCTGAAGTTGCCTTGCGGAACGAGGCGAACGTCGCGGTCAGCTGACGGTTCTGCTCCGCGGCGATTGAGCTGAACTGATTCACCAAGCGGTTGGTACTGGCGATCGCGCGGCGCATCTCATCGATTCCCCCGGCAGCGACCAGATCCTTCTGGAATGCAGTCGTTATGGCATTCACCGATGTCGCGATGGAATCTGCTTTTCCCGTAATCTGGGCCAGTCCAGGCGCCGAGGGGCCGACCGGCACCGTGTCGTTCTCGGGAATCGAGCGCGGATTGGGACGCACCGGCGTGAGGGCGATCGCCATGTCGCCGAAAATTCCGTTGGCGACGACAGTGGCCACCGTTCCCTGCGGAACCTGGTATTCCTTCCCCACGCGGAACGTCGTGAGCACCGTGCCATCCTGTCTCAGCTTTACTTCGTCTACATACCCGACGTTGACGCCGGCGAGCAGCACGGGCTGGCCCTGCTTCAGTCCGGATGACCACGGAAACTTCGCGTACAGCGCGTAGCCCTTGGACAGACCGCCACGCGCCAGCCACAGCGAGCCAGTAATAGCTACGATGATGGCCACGAGCATCACCAGTCCAACGAGTACGTCGTCGCGTTTCTTCATGCCTGTAGGTATGGTGCGAGCAGGAGAGCGGTGAGGGCGTCGAGCACCAGTATCGCTACCGAAGTGATGACCACCGCCTGCGCGGTGCTCCGGCCCACACCCTCGGCGCCCGCCGTTGTGGTGTAGCCCTCGTAGGAGCAGAAGAAGGCGATCGCCCCGCCGAAGATCGTCGCCTTAATGATACTATACACAATCTGGAAGGGAGCGAACGCCAGGCGAAGCCCCTCGGAGAACGCTGCGCTCGTAACATCCGTGGCGACGACTGCGGTGAAATACGCAGTGCCGACGCCGATCGCGTTGGCCATGATCGTCAGTATCGGCACCATGATGAGCGCTGCCAGCAGCCGCGGAACTACGAGATACGCAATGGGATCGTATGCGAGTGTCTCGAGCGCATCTATCTGCTCCGTAACCCTCATCGTTCCGATCTCGGCGGTGATTCGAGCTCCCACTCGTCCAGTCAATACAAGGCCGGTAAGCAGCGGTCCCAGCTCGAGAATGATCGATTGCCTGGAGATGAGGCCCACTACTGACAGCTGCACGCCGCCGAAGAGCTGGTAGCGGGTCTGGAACGCCGTCACCGCGCCGATGAACGCGGCAACGATCGCCGCCAGCGGCAGCGAGTCCACGCCGATGTTGCGCATCTGCCGTATCGTCTCGCCGCCGTAGGTGCGCGGGTCTCGCAAGCCGCGTCCGATGTCACGCAGGAAATAGCCGCGCTCGCCGATCCTCGAGAGAAGTCCAGCGATCGCGTCTGTCAAGTTCTCACGCGCGCGAACAGCACCGCCCCTATCACTCCGAACAGAAGGCTCGGCAGCCACGCCGCCAGCTCCGGGGGAACGATGCCGTTTTGACCAAGCCCCTTGGTCAGTTGAATGAGGAAAATGAACACCACGGTCGTGGCCAGCGACAGCCCGACTCCGTACGCAGCACCGCCGCGTTGTGTACTCGTCGCCAGCGAGGCACCGAACAGCAGGATGATGATGCTCGTGATCGGTATCACGATCTTCAGCATGCGCTCCACTCGCAGTGTCTTTACGTTGGCACCTGATCGCTCCATCGCCTGAATGAACTGTCCCAGCTCTCTGTAGTCCATGTCGGCCGGTGCCTTCGGCGTCAGCATCAGATCCTTCGGCCGCTCGCTGAATCGCCGGTCACGCAGAGAGTCGAATACGTAGGTCACGTTGCTTAGCGAATCCGAGAGCACATGCATCGTTCCGCCGAGGAGCTTCCATCCTCTTTGCGGATTGTATATCGCCTGGTTCGATGCCACGATGTATGACGGATAACTCGGACCGCGTCCTCTCCGCTCGATCGTCATGCCGTCGATGGACTCGCGCTGGACGTGAAGCGTCTGGACCTTGTACACGCGCCCGGCATCTGCCGAATAGGCGAAGTTGTACCTCTCACTGGTGGATGAGACCGTCTGTGACTCGAGCAGCTGGAGCTTTCGCTTCGTCGCGTGGGGAGCGAGCTCGCCCAGCACGAGACCTGCCGCGCTGGCGATGACCGCCCCGAGGAAGATCGGGGCGATGAAGCGATAGAAGCTCACACCCGATGCCTTCGCGGCGGTGATCTCGGAGTGTCTTGTGAACGCGCCGATCGAAAAGACCGTCGCAAACAGCACCGCCGCCGGCAGGATGAGGAACATCGAATCGGGCAGCCCATAGAAGTAGCTCAGCGCGATGTCTTTCGGCGGAAGGTTCTTCGCCAGGTACTTGTCCAGATGGTCGGTGACGTCGAAGATGATCACCAGCAACGGAAAGCCGAACGCGGTTGCCAGGAAGATCTTCCAGAACTCGGAGAAGACGTACCGGTCCAGCGGCCTTACAAGACTCACGGTGCAGCAGTACCGGGAACAGGCGGGCGAGACGCCGGACGACGGCCGAACCTTTTGACGCGTGATCTCAGGTTGTCGAGTATCTCGCGCAGGTCGCCCCGGTTGGAGCCGGTTTCGCGGCCCATCTTCGCCAGGAGTATGAGTGCGAGACAGGCGAAGACGACGTTCGCAAGCCACATGGAAACAAAGGGAGGAACGATTCCTCGTCTGGCCAGCGACTCACCCGCTATCAGCCCAACGTAGTACAGAGCGAAGACGATGAGGCTGACGCCGATGGTGAGACCAACTCCACCGCGCGGGAACCGGAGAGCGATCGGGGCCCCGAGCAGGACGAACACGAAGCAGGCCGCTGCCAGCGCGAACTTCTTGTGAATCTCGACTTCGTAAAGATTGATGCTGTGCGCTGACTCGGAGAGACGAAGCCTCGCGCTTTCCACCTGCGCGGGAATGACGTCGTTCGGCAAAGCCCTTTCGGCGTCGGTCATCGTGAGAGAATCCGGGAGCACGGGCCCCGTATGCGTCCCGCCCCCTACCGTCGGAGTCGAACCGCCGATCTGTCCCTGCGACGGCGCATCACCCGGCCGTTGAGCGCTGAGCGTATCCACTCCGGCCCTCGCGAGCAGCGTGCAGTAGACTCCGCCGAGTCCAATGGAGAGCGGCTTCTCCGTGGATGTCGCCAGAACTTCCTTGCTGAGCCTCACGTTGCGCGCTTTGGCGAGCGTCACCTTTTTCTTGAAGTCACCCCCCGCGTCGGCGAAGGAAGCGCGAGCCCGGGCCGCGTTCTGCTCCATCTCGCAGACCGACATCTCCCGCTCGCCCTTGAAGTTGTCATTCGTCGTCTTCCTGAACTCGTTCCCTACACCGCGGACCCGGATCAGCTGCGTATCGAAGTAGAGCCGCTGCAGCTGCGACGGAGTCTCCGTCGGAACATCCTGCACGGTGCCGCTGTATAGAGTCAACTGCAGATCGACCTGGTCCGGCGACATCGCCATGTTGCCGCTGTCCGCGTAGATCGTGCGTCGTCGCGTGGCGTCGCCAACGTCGTAGATCGTGACCTCGCGCATCAGATTCGTGGTCCGCGACAGGTTTCCCGCACGCAGGTAGAGCTTACCGGGGCTGACTTCGTTGATCACCTGCTCGCGCAACCCGAACGTCGGCTTCTTCTGCGCAATGTCGCCCTGCAGGGTACGCAACTTATGATTCGCGCGCGGCAGAACCTGGTCGTTGAATCCGACCATGAAGAGAGTCACGCCGACCGCCGCCACCAGCACTGGCGCGAGTACGTTGCGAAGACTGACTCCGCTGGCCTTCATGGCCGTGATCTCGTTCTCCGACGCGAGCCTGCTGAACGCGTAGAGAGTGGATACGAGCACGGCCATCGGCAGCGACAGCGCTACCGTGAGCGGCACGGAAAGCCCGAGAAATTCTGCGATGACACCCCATGGAAGTCCCTTTCCGACCAGCTCGCCGAACCGCTTCGAGATGTATTGCAGCAGCAGCAGAGAAGTGAGCGCGGTGATGGCGAATACGAGCGGCCCCAAATGCTCCTTGAGGACGTATTTGTGGAGTATCTTCACGGGGTGAAATATACGGGAGGCAGCTATACCTGTGACCCGCCGCCATCGGCGCGTTCACAACGCTTTCACGTGATACACCGGTGGACGACGTTCTGCTCGTTCGTCATGCTGGTGTTGGCCAGCCCGAATGCCGCCGCTCAGGAGATTCCGCGCGATACATCCACCACCGCTCCCGCGGTCAGGATACGCCTCGGGGACTCGCTCGCCCTCCGTTTGCCAACAGTGCTGTCGCGCGCCGAGCGCGAGAGCTATCGCCAGGCGGTACAGCAGATCGAGGCGGCCCGCGCGACAGCTTTCCAGCAGAACATGCGCTCCATCATTCAGTCGGTGTGGGGCCAGGTGGCAGCGTCAAGTTTCGCCACTGCCCAGCAGCGCCCGGCTTTCGCGACTGAACCGCCCGACACGAGTCAGCGCAAAGTAGCAGCCCGCGCCGGAGACATCATCGCGAAACATTCCGATCTCGCATTACAGCTGAACGGACGACTCGAATTCAGGGGAGAGAAAAATCAGAACGAGCGTTGCGCGGTCGGTGGATTCGCCGATCCCATCTTCAACTGCCGCAGCGCTTTCCAGCCGCTGATCGACTTTCAGTTCAACGCGCGGTCGGGCGGCGTGGTCGCCGAACGCCTGCACGTGGATGTCGACTACGATACACAACGGGAGTTCGACGGATCGAACAACATTTCCGTCAACTACGAAGGCAAGGGCAACGAGCTGATTCAGCGCATCGAGCTTGGCAACGTCACCTTCCAGCCGCCGATTTCGCGGTTCATCACCGGCGGTATCCCGAGCGGCAACTATGGGCTCCAGGCCGTCGCTAAACTCGGCTCGGCCCGGGTAAAAGCAATTCTCGCCCAGCAGAAAGGCAATGTCGTCAGCGATCGCATCTTCACTGTCGGCGATCGCACGCTATCGGCTGTCGATCGCCGCATCGAAGATCATCAGTTCGAGCCGCGGCGATTCTTCTTCACGGTGCCTCCGCGCCTCTTCGGCCGTGCGTATCCCAACGTCGATATACTCGACAGCCGGCGGATGACGGAGATCGCCATGGCGCTTCCCGATACGTTGCGGCCCACGCGCATTTTTCTATACCGTCTCCTCATCGGCGGCCAGCCGCCGAATCCGAGCGGCCCACAGTTCCGGATTCTTGGCGATCCACGCTCCCGGCGCGGCCAGGTCTATGAGCGGCTGCGCGAAGGAATCGACTATTACGTCGATCCATCGCAGCTGTGGATCGCGCTCGTCCGTCCTCTTTCGCTCAACAACGAGCGCCTCGTCGTCGCCTATCGCGTTCGAGTCAACGGCCGAGACACGATCAACGTCACCACCGGCGGTACTCCCGATCTCGAGTTCCGGTCGCAGGCGGAGCAGTTCGCGAACATGCTGTGGGATCCGCAGGTAACGCCGGACCAGCCCGCATTCGAGCGCGAGATCCGCAGTGTGTATCGCGTTGGAGGGCCGGAAGTGCGACGGCAAAGTGTAGTGATCAAGGTTGTCACCGGCACGGGCGACGATCAGGAGAAGGCCGTCGCTTCGACGATCGGAGCTGTTGCCGATACGTACCTGCAGCTGTTCGGCCTCGCGCAACGAACGAACACGTCGACGTTCGACATCGAGAACCGCCTCTGGCCGCGGCCGGGCGATCCGAACTTCGAGCTCAGCCTGGGTCCGTCCGCGACTCGCGTCATTCGTGACCAGTTCCTGGTTTTCCCGTCGCTGCGGCCTTTCGCGAAAAACGGGCTCGCCGGTCCGGTGAATCCTTCCAATGACACGATCTATACCACGCCGTCCGAGTACGTGAGATCGGCTCAGCGGCCACAGCCGGTATACCACATCCGCGTCCGCTACCAGGCCGAAGGAAGCGGCGACGCGGGTGCGCTGATGCTCGGCTCCGTTCAGGTTCGTCCCAACTCCGAACGCCTGTTCGTCGATGGAATTCCACTCGTGCGCGGCGCCGACTATACGGTGGATTACGACCTTGGTCGCGTTTCGTTCGTTCGTCCCGATTCGCTCTTCCCTCGGCCGCGGCAGGTCGCGGTGCAGTTCGAGGAAAATCCGGTATTCGCCGAGACGCCGACTTCGATCTTCGGCGCAACGGCCGAGTTTCCGCTCGCGCGCGGAAGCGTGAATTTCACCGCGATATCCCAGACACAGAATACGACCTTCAACCGGCCTCCTCTTGGATTCGAGCCGGCAGCATCGCTGGTGGCCGGTGTCACTGCGCAGTTCAGCTTTGATGCGGCACCCCTCACCGCGCTGGTGTCAAGGCTTCCATTCGGACAGACGAGTGTTCCGTCGCGTATCAACGTCTCCGGCGAATTTGCGGCCAGCCGGCCGAAGCCGAACAGCGCGGGTCAGGCGTACATCGAATCGTTCGAGGGAGAGGGCGGGTTTCAAGTGCCTCTGCTGGATGCGAACTGGTATTACAGCAGCCAGCCCTCGCTTGGACGCGCCATACCGTCGCGGCTTGGAGCCGATGTGCTCGATCTTACTCGTGCGGCAACGATGGCGTGGCAAAGTGAAGGGCTCGATGCGCGCGGAGACGCTGTGCGCTATAGCATCGAGGATATCGATTCTCTTACCAACATCATCGGCGCTGGCAGGTCTGGTCCCGAGCCGCTGCTCTGGATGACGCTCTATCCTCTCTCGATTGGAGGCCTGCGAGGCGACGGCGGTTTCAAATGGAACATTGCCAACGCGCAGTCCGGCCGCCGCTGGCGTTCGATCCGTACCCCACTGGGCGCGACGGGCTCAGACCTCTCACGAATCGAGAGCATCGAGTTCTGGGCGCAAATACCCATCGTAGCTTCGCGTCGCGATCGCAATCCGCTGCTCATACTGGATTTCGGTGACATCTCCGAGAACTCGGTGAACTTTGCTCCTGACACACTGAAGGTGCGGTTCGCATCCGGTTCCACTTCCTTGCTAGACAGCACCTTCACCGGCAGGAAGCTCGAAGGCTTTGACCGGCTGGACAGCGAGCGCGACCCTTTTTCCCGGGCGTTCGATGCCGGCGTCAACGACCGGGGCCTGGCTGGTGACGTTGCGGGAGTCATCACCGTTGTCAGCGACACGTTGCCGGGTCAACCTCCGCGCGTCGAGCCACTCGGCAACTTTGCCACGTGCCGCGGGGGCTATTCACTGGTGCAGATTCTCGGTGATGCCCGCAGCACCTGCACGGTACTCAACAAC
>JALYOO010000063.1 GCA_030856845.1 Gemmatimonadota bacterium | reverse complement strand
CTGGTGGTCGAGCTCATTCTCACCGTGCCCGACCGGCAGGAGCTCAATCTCCGGGGGATGCGAATGGTGTGGCGCGACAACCGGGCAACTGCCATCGCGGGCATGCGTGCGCGTGGCGTGAAAGCGTACCCGTTCATACCGCCAAAGGAATTCGGCTATGGAGACTCGGGGCCGGTGGCATCGACGGTTCCTTTGATTCCGCTTGGCGGAATCTCCGGGGTGCCGACGCTTCTCTGCAACGAGAGCGGTACCGACGTGGTATATGTCGCGGACGAGCTCGGCTTCAACAATCCCGCCGGCACCTGGGACATCCGGCCCATGCAGGTAGCGCTTATCGGCGACTCCTTCGTCCACGGTGAATGCGTTTCAGGCGAAGAGCAGTTGACGGCCCTGATCAGACGGAGGGCGCCCGGAACCGTGAGCGTCGGTGTAGCGGGCGCGGGACCGCTGTCGGAGCTTGCGGCCCTTCGGGAGTATCTCGCCGAGGTCAAGCCGCTTCGCGTCGTCTGGTTTTTCTACGAGGGCAACGACTTGGAAGACCTCGCGGCGGAGGCGCGTTCTCCGATGACGAGGTACGAGTCTCCGGGGTTCTCGCAGAATCTGGTCTCGCGACGTCGAGCAATCGACAGCCTGCTCTCCCGCTACGCGGACTCACTCGTTGGCGCCGGCCCTCGCCATTTCACGACGAGAGACAAGGTTCAAAGGGTGATTCTGCTACGGGGGCTGCGCGGAGCGCTGGGGCTCGACGCAGCTGGTCGGCCAGTGACACCGGTGCATGACTACGACCGGTTCGGATCGGTGCTGGCCGCGGCGAAGCGCGACGTTGAATCGTGGGGGGGAAAGTTGTACTTCGCCTACCTTCCCGAGCGTCGCCGCTACGATCGCCGAATGGCCCCGTCGCTCGGCGAAGAGCACGACCCGCGGGTGGTCCACCGCGAGGTGATGTCGCGGGTCGCGCGCGTCGGTGTGCCCGTTATCGATCTCGCCGCGGTGTTCTCCGAGCATGCCGATCCCCCCTCACTCTGGATCTGGAGAAGGTCGCACTACAGTCCCGAAGGCTATCGCATAGTCGCAGAGAAAATACTGGAGGCCGTGGAGCGTTAACTGCTGTGGCGGTGGGAGTTACCGAGCGCACCAGACAAATGGCCGGAGGTCATGATCGACTCCTCTACCATGGCAGAACTCGTTTCCAGAGTGGTGGCTCTCCGGACTCCAGCGGTGGTACTCCGAGCGGTGGCTGGCTGGACAGCAGGCGGTGAGGATTGGTGTGAGTGAGCGTGCGGTGTTGCGCGACACCGTCCCGGCTTTTTAGCACCTTCGCGCATTCCGCTACGGCGCATTTTCCGCGGGAGTGATAGTCGCTGGACAGATAGTCGGCGTATCCCTGCTCCAGCAGCATCCACGCGAATCTGCGAGCGACCGAGCCATAGAAGCCAAGCAGCGATCCGGAGTTGACCTGGATGTTGGCCCCCGCGTCGCGCCACGCCTCCACCAGATCCGAGCTGGACGGCATGTTGGAGTACCGCTCGGGATGAGCGACGATTGGCGTATAGCCGCTCTCGACGATATTGCGTACGGCGAGTGTGCTATGTGGCGGTACCGACATGAACGGAAACTCGACGAGGGCGAACGAGCTGCCGGCGAGACGGAGCCGCGGATCCTCGAGGTGGGGCCGCGGGATGTCGAGCATCAGCTCAACCCCGCGCTCCAGGCGGATCTCGGGAAACTCCGCGGTCGCAAGCCCTTGCAGTGACAACCACGCTTCGTCGAGCACAGCGAGAAAAGCGGCCAGCTCTTTCGGACGATCGGTGAGCGAGCCGCGAAGGTGTGGGGTGGTGATGATCTCGCGGACGCCGTGATCTTTCAGTGTCTGGAGTCCGATGCGGGACTCGTCGATGTCCGACGCGCCGTCGTCGACGGCGGGCATAAGGTGATTGTGGAAATCCAGCATGGGCTAGGAAGTTAGCGGCGAAGACGGTGCATGGCGGCGATGCGACCGTCGTCAGCCGAGCGCAATTCGCCAACATGCAAGTCCAACAATTCAAGCAGAGGTCATGCATAAGGCAAGAAAGGCACTCGATAAGAATGCCTTCCCTGGTTCATCTTCGAGAAACTCCCGTGATTCTATGAGGGTTCGGAGACCATTCTACCCCATAGCTTGCTGATTACGACGCAACGCAACGAGTATCGCTGCCGTTCGTCCTGCAAATTCCCGAGGCGCAGGCGCAGTCCACAACGTTCACGTTGTTGGTAGGAGGTGTGACAGAGCATGGACGGTCGTTCGCCGTACCGGCAGTGGACTGATAGGTCCCAGCGCAGCACCGGATCGAGCACTGATTGTTGGCCGTACACGCGGCGCCCGGCGCCTGCGGACGATTGGTGTTAGAACATATGCCGTTACAGCATACAGACGACATGCATTGAGAGTTGGCATCGCAGGGCCGGCCAGGGC
>JALYOO010000054.1 GCA_030856845.1 Gemmatimonadota bacterium | reverse complement strand
TGGTAAACAGAGCGTACATCGTAAGACCCCGATGGCACCATTTTGTAACACTTTTTGAAAACAATTTCCGCAGTTTACTGCCGCTTCACGTGCCGAGTGTCGCCGGTGCGGTCGTCGAGTCGCTGAGCTTTCCGCGAGTATGTGTCGGAATAAACCGCGTACGCTGGCGACTTACAAGAGGCAAGTCGCATTCCGCTAAACATTCGTTACCAGGCCTACGACCGGGCATCAGATAGCCATGCAGCGAAAAAATAATGCCCCCCGCCTACACCCGGGGCCCGCAGATACTGTTAAGGTCATCCAGACCCGCCAATACATCCCGCGGCCGTGATCCGTCGGGCGGACCAAGCAACCCGGCCGCGTTGGCGATGGACGTTCTGGCGAACATGAAGAAGATTTTTTCGGAGATGTACCGCGAGCGTGATCCGGTGAAGCAGCCCTCGCGTCGAGGTAGTTGATGTCGCACCGGCAGCGCATAAATGAGGCGGGGTACAGAATCATGCCGCCAGTCACCGAAGTAGCGATTCGTGAAAGCGTTGAGCAGATAGGCAGCGCCGCGGTTACCGCATTGGCGAATTCAACAGAAGAGGATAGCTTAGCCCCCGCCCTTCTCTGTGGCTATGTCCGTTCCGGAAAAGTTTAGTCCGCCCCCATCAATGCTGTCATTCAGGAAGTCTCTAAGAGCTCGGGTGACCAGTCTCAACCCGTTATGATCCGATCACCAGTCGTCTGTTCGACTTCCGTAGGTCGCGAGACATCGCTGCGCGCGCTGGTTGAGCGACTCGAACGGGCAATCACGGGGGATGGAACCGTCGTGCTTCTCGGAGGCGACGCCGGCGTAGGCAAGAGCCGGTTGATACGCGACCTGAAGAATGAGGCGACTGGGCATCGGGTGCGTGTCATCGAGGGACGATGCTCCAGCACCGAGTCTTCTGTGCCGTATGCACCACTGATGGATGCGCTTCGTTTCCGTATCGCGCGAGGCGAAGGTGAGGCCGCCGCACGAATGCTCGGACCTCTTCGCGTAATCCTGGCTCCCGTTTTTCCACAGCTCGAAGGTGAGGCAACGGCCTCAGAGCATGAGCTCGAGCGACATCCCGACCGGCCGTTCGAGCTGATTTTCAGTGTGTTAGAGCGCCTCGCGACGGAAGAACCGATGCTCCTCGTGCTGGAGGATGTTCACTGGGCCGACCAGACATCCCTCGAGCTTCTTCATCATCTCGCGCGGCGTTCGCATTCGCTGCGGCTGCTTCTCGTAGCGACGTACAGGTCCGATGAGCTTCATTCCGGGCACCCGTTGCGCCGCCTTCTGAGCGGCCTTGCGCGGGACCGCGTTGGAGTGGAGATGCGCCTGGAGCCGCTCACCCGCGAGGAGACGACCGAGATGCTGCGCCGGGTGCTCGGTGCCGACCCTGAACCGGCGTTTGCCGCGGCGATATGGCGGCGGACGGAGGGAAATCCATTTTTCGTCGAAGAGCTATTGACGGTTCTGTCAGAAGCCGCGCTTCTCGAGCCGAACGCCCCCGCAGTCGCTGCGCTCGAGCGCCTGCGACTCCCAGCGACGGTAAGTGAGGCGATCCTCGCGCGGGCGCGCGCAATGGGACCGCGCGCCTTCGAGATATTGTCCGCTGCGGCGGTGATCGGACGGACATTCGAGTTCGACGACCTTTGCGACGTGCTCGGCGTGACGGAGGAAGAGCTCATTACCGTGATCGAGCAGCTGGTGGCGCACCAGCTCCTTCGCGAGGAGCCGGATGGTCACGGTGAGCGATACCGTTTTCCTCATGCTCTCATGCAGGAGGCATTCTACGAGAGTATAATCTCCAGGAGGTGGCGTGTTCTCCATCGCCGGATTGCCGCCGCGCTGGAGAGACGGGCCGCACAGCGTAGCCCGACGCGCCTCGACGAGCTCGCCTACCATTTCCGACTCGGCGGCGAACCCGAGCGGGCTTACGAATATGCGCGCCTCGCCGGTGACGAGGCGGTGCGCCTTCGCGCGTGGGATGATGCAGCCGCGCACTACGAGCACGCACTCGCTTCACTGGAACAGCTCTCCAACGAAGGTCCACGCGCAGCCGAGTTGCTCGAGCAGCTGGCCGGCATCGCGTGGAGACAGAGCCGGTCGGCGCCAGGCCGGCAGTATGCGGAGGAAGCGCTTCGCTTGCGCCGCGCGCTCGGTCACAACGAGGAAGCAGCCCGCCTGCTTCGCCGTGTCGCGGGTTTACGTGCAGAGGAAGGTGACACGGAGGGCGCCACGGAAGCCCTCGACGAAGGATTGAAGCTTCTTGGGGACAGACCCGAGAGCCGGGAGCTCGGTCCGATCTATGACGATCTCGGTCGACTCTCACTGGCACAGGGCGACCTCGATCGCGCCGAGGCGCTTCTCGTGCAGGGACTCTCGCTCGCTTCCCGACACGCGGAAGGCGCGGAGGAGGTGCTGGCGCTAGTCAGCCTCGGCGAGCTGAGCATAGTCGGCGGATGGATCGAGACGGGCGTTGTCCGGCTCGACGTTGCGCTCGCGATCATGCGGGAAGGTCGACTCCCCTTCGAGCGCCTCGCCCGCGTGTATGCGATTGGAG
>JALYOO010000041.1 GCA_030856845.1 Gemmatimonadota bacterium | reverse complement strand
AACGGCCAGGCTGGTGACCTGGCCGTTGACCATGAGAGCGGGTTACGCGGAGTGACGCCCATTACCGGATGAGCGTACTGCGCGCCGGATATCACCGCACTAAAGTTCGCGCGGACGCCGCTTGCCTGTCCGCGGGATCACTGAGTTGTCTTGCTCGCCTCGGGAAGCAGGACGAACCGGGCGTAATTACCGGTATTGAAGTAAATGCGCGCGGCCTGTTGAATGGCTGCCGGTGTCAGACGGCGCACCATCTCGTCGTATGGAGCGCCGAGCCCGGCGAGATCTTCACCGGCCTGGTCGCGCCCGGCGATATTCGAGAGCCAGTAGGAGTTGGTTCTCACCTCGACCTCCCGCGAGCGAAGTATCTCCTCCTTCACCGTTTCGACAGCGGCGGCCGAGGGTGGCTGGGTCTTTATGCTGTCGAGGAGCGCGAAGACGGACTTGGTGAGCGGCTCGACATTTTCGGGCGACGAGCCGTAGGCAATCTGAATCGCATACTCCTGACGTGGATCACGCTGGCACGAGCCGCTGATCCGCGGGCTGTAGGTGCCTCCGAGCTGCTCGCGCAGCGACTCGTTGAGGCGGGTCTGCAACATTGTCGTGAGAGCACGCAAATGCATCCGGCGTTCCGGATCGTAGACGCACGCTCCGGTGAAAACCAGAATCGTGCTGGCCTTCGCCTCAGTACCTTTTCTAACTGTACGCTGAACGACACCCTTTGGCGGGGTAATGCCGGTGTCGCGTGCTTTTTCCTTTCTGCCCTTGCCCGGCAGTGAAGCCAGATAAGTCTCGACGAATGGCCTGATCGCCACAGTATCGACGTTGCCGACGAGTACGAACGTGAAATCGCTCGCATCCGAGAAGCGATCCTTGTAAAAACTGAGCGCTCTTTGGGGGTTTACCTCAGCAAATACGGCGGGCGTCGTCGGTCGCGCGCGAAACGCGTGCTGCGCGAGTGTCACCTGCACCGTGTCCTGAAAGACGGCCTCCGGAGCAAGGCCGCGATTCGCCAGGACGGGCGCCACCTGCGCCTTGAACGCTTCGAACCTGACCGTATCGAGGCGCGGCGCAGTAAATGTGAGGTATGCCAGCTGGAACATGGTCTCCATGTCCTTCGGGGAGCTGCGCCCACTCAGACCTTCCGTCGTCTCGCCGATACTCGGCGCAACACCGGTCGCCTTGCCTGCCAGCTTCTTGCCGAGCTCGATCGCATCGAAGCCGCCCAGCCCGCCCATCGAGATGATCTGTGAAGCGAGCGCGGCGGACATGAAGTCGGGGTCCGCTACCAATGAGTTGCCCCCGGGGCTGTAGGCCGAGAAGAGCACTTCGTCAGACTTGAAGTCCGTCGGCTTGATAATGACTCGCGCGCCATTGGAAAGCTTCCACTCGGTTGCGCCGATTCCCGCGATCGGGCGCGACGACGCGATCTTCCCCGGTGCGGGCGGACTCGCTATCAGCCGATCGCTCGATACGCTTTCGGCGTAGGCGATGACAGTCCCTTTCGTCGCGCGATCGAAGGCGGCGAGGATTCCGGCTCTGGTTGGGGCAGGCACGCTGTCCTTCACCGGAGTCTGGGCGATGATCACCCGGTTTTCGTCGGTGATCCAGCGACGGGCGAGCTGATTCACGTTGGCAAGAGTGATCGAGGGCAGCAGCTCCTGCGTGATCCTGTACTCGTACTCGATCCCGGGAATCGTCTCGTCCTGCAGGAAGTTGCCGATGTACTCCTCTACATATGCGGCCGACTGAGTAGTTTCGCGCTCGGCGAACGCGCGCTCGTAGCCGCGAAGAAGATTCTGTTTGGTCCGCTCGAGCTCGGCGGGAAGGAAGCCGAACTGATCGACACGGCGGGTTTCGGTGAGAAGTGCCTCCACCGCGCGCTCCACTCCGCCATCCTTGACGTTGGCTGCCAGAACAAAGGATTCGGTGCTGCGCGCGAAGAAGCTCGATTTAGAACTGCCGGCCGCGAGAAACGGTGCGTCGGGCTTCTGGGTGATCTCCGAGAACCGGCTGTTCAGCATCTGCAGGTAGAGCCGTTCAATCAGTGCCGTCCGGTAATCGCCGACGGTCAAGGTCTTAGCGACGGGAAGCTTGTAGATGAGATTGACACTCGAGCTCGTCGCTTCCCGGTCGCTGGCGATCGCCACCAGTGGTTCGGCGTTGCCGGGAACGTCGTACACGGGGCGGTCAGGAGCGTTGGCCCTTTGCTGAAGCTTCGAGAAGTGCTGTTTGATCTTCGCTTCGATGGCGACAGGGTCGAAGTCGCCGACAGCGACGACTGCCATGAGGTCCGGACGATACCAGTCGTTGTAGAACGCGCGCAGCTTCGCCGGCGTCGCGGCGAGGATGCTTTCTTCAGTGCCGATGGGAAGGCGCTCGGCATATCGTGAGCCCTTGAACGCGATGGGCATCCACTGCTTCTGCATTCGTTCGCCGGCACCGCGTGCGCCCCTCCACTCTTCGCGAACGACGCCGCGCTCGTTCGTGACTTCCTTCGGATCGAAGAGCTGGCCGTGAGCCCAGTCCTCGAGAATGGTGAACGCCTGGCCGACTATTCGCGCAGTGTCCGTCGGAATGGGAAGGATGTACACCGTTTCGTCGAAGCTCGTGTAGGCGTTGAGGTCGGCGCCGAACCGCACTCCGATCGACTCGAGATAGCGAATGAGGTCGTTCTTCGCGAAGTGAGCCGTGCCGTTGAAGGCGGTGTGTTCAACGAAGTGAGCAAGTCCGAGCTGATCAGCGGTCTCCAGCACGGAGCCCGCGTTCACCACCAGCCGCAGCTCGGCGCGCTTCTCGGGGCGCTTGTTCTGACGGATGTAATAGCGGAGACCGTTGGGAAGGGTCCCGATGCGAACCTTGGGATCGACCGGCAGGCGGGTCGACAGACCGATTGGGGTCGAGGCCGGCGGCGCTGGCTGCTGCGCGAACGCGGGCACGGCGACGGCAAGAAGAGCGAAGCGAGCGATAACTGTGAAGGACATTCTCATCGGGAAGAAAGGGGGCGCGGCAATTCCTGTGACAGCCTCTCAATATCCGCCATCGTCAGGCCGATTCAAATGGTTGCTTCCGGCAAGCGATGTAAGGGTTTGGTAGGGCGGATGCCACTAACAGCAATTGAGGGCCGCGTCCAAAGCGCGGGAACGAGTTCGGGCGAGCTTCACCATACGTACGAAGCGCGATTCACGGTTTTCAGCCCACCTGCCGCCATCCGAGATCGAGAGCGTGCGCCGGCATCCGGATGTAGCGCTGGTAGAGCGTGACGCCAGGATTCAGGTGACAGTTACGCAGTCTACGGCGGTGTGGGGACTGGATCGAATCGATCAGACTGCCATTCCGCTGAACGGAGCGTATACATACACCGCACGGGCGCCGGTGTGAATGTCTATATCCTGGATACTCGTGCTCGCTCGACGGCAGCTCGCCGACGGACGATGGCGGGATAGTCCAGTACGCCTGGTCGATGCCCGGCGCGAGCCCGAGCACAGCCACCGGAGTGACGGCAAGTGCATCGTATTCGACGGGCGGCGATAAGAGCATCACGCTGACGGTCACCGATAACGCTGGGCTGACCAACTCCGTCACGAAAACTGTGACCGTAGCCGCGGCGCCGGTTGACAACGCTCCAGTCGCGAACTTCACCTGGAGCTGTCAGGGCTTGACGTGCACGCTCGACGCATCGAGCTCCACCGCCGACGGGACAATCGTCCAGTACAGTTGGAATCTCGGAAGATCTCCGAATCCAACCGCCACGGGGCAGGTCGTCAGTGCCACCTATGCGCACGAGGGCCAACGAACCGTGACTCTCACCGTCACCGATAACGGTGGGAAAACGGGGACGATAACGAAGGTGATTACGGTGGGAGGGGCGCCACACCACCTCCGGACAATCGGCCGGTCGCGAGCTTTACGGCCAGCTGCAATCAGCTCACATGTTGGTTGAACGCGGCAGGCTCGACGGACGACGGGTCAATCGTTCAATATGCGTGGTCGATGCCCGGGGCGAATTCTCCTACAGCGAGCGGCGTGACGGCGTCGGCGACGTATGCCACTGCGGGTACGAAGAGCATCACGCTCACGGTTACCGACAACGCTGGTCAGACCAATTCAACGACGAAGAGCGTGACGGTTGTTGCGGCGCCGACGGACAATCCACCGGTGGCGAACTTCGTCTGGAGCTGCGCTGGTCTGAGCTGCACCTTCGAAGCGTCGAGCTCGACCGATGACGGCTCGATCGTCGAATACAGCTGGAATGTTGGAAAGTCTCCGAACTCAACCGCGAGCGGCGTCGTGGTCACCGTGGTTTATCCGCACAGCGGAAATCGCATCGTGACGCTGACAGTAAGAGACAATTCCGGAAAGACCGGGTCCGTCACGAAGACCATTGTCATTCCGTGAGAAGGTCATGCAAGGGCTACGGATCGGGCGCCTCACGTCGTAGTTTAGATACGTCGTGAGCACTGACCCGGTAGCTCAGCTGGTAGAGCAACGGACTTTTAATTCGTAGGTCGTGGGTTCGAGACCCACCCGGGTCATTCCGTAAGGTCTTGTAGTTTCTCGCTTTGTAACTCCGATTCGACTGAAGTAGGCAAGGAATAACCAACAAGAGTGTGCCACTAATGTGCTTGCACCATTCTTCAATGCCTCTAGTTGTCCTAGATGGACGGGCTGCGGACCGGGGGTGGCCGCTGTCGGTTTCGGGACCGCAGCAAAGGCATCAATCGCCGATGGATACAAGAACATGGCGCTGTACGTTCATTGCAGGCTGACGGGAGGGCGATCCGATCGTGAACAGACCTAAACGATTGAGGGCGGCTCTGCTCGCACGATACCGATCGCAACTCCAACATGAACCATGAGGATGTCGCCCTCCTGTACTCCAGGCACGAAATCGGTCGCAACATTGGCCCTGTTCCCAAGGCGATCGGCGACTTCGGCCATCCTGTTTTCGAGATGCAGCACTCGCACCGGCACAGCCCGGTCGCCGCAGGTCGTGCAGCCATCGTCGTCGAGCGTACACTGCCCATATCGGTCGAGGTCGCTCATCGCTAACTGAATTGGTATCCCTCGAGCTCGCTGACAGCCTGGTCCGCCTCGCCGAGCATCGTCAGAAGACGCATCTGCTCATCGGCGTATTCGGCGCTGACCTGCTCATCGCAAAACCGACGTGAATCAGGACCCAATCCGAGATCGCGATTGGCGTCTCATCGCGGACCAGATCGACATTCACCTTGCGGCGAACGCCTGAGACTTCAACGACCGCAAGGTGAGGCTGGTCGGGAAACAGCTCGACGATCTTACCTGGAATTGCGAGACACACGGTGACCTCTTGCGGCCTGCTCTGAGGTGATGATTGAATCAACGACACTGGCACATGGCGTGTCAACGGGCGCGGGGCAACTCAGGTGTCTAGCGATTCAGGGGCGCAGGGCGGAGTGACACTATTTTGCCGGTTCATCCGGAAAACGGGGAACGCCTCTTTCCGGACCGAGGAGTGCTGACCACTGCGTATCCCTCATCGAAAGCTGTCTGCGTTTTCCAGATAAACCCATTTGATCAGGTTGCGGACCGGTCTCCTTCAAGCGCCGAGGTGAGCGTTCCCTGTTCGGGCGGCCGTTCGTCGCCCCACAGCAGGAGGAGCGCAAAAATACCGTACAGCGTGAGGTGGCCGACAAGCTCGCGCCAGCCGAGGAAAGGAAGCGTGAGATTGAATGGAATCAGCGTCGCGAGGATGACCAGGCGGACGTAAGCGCCTGAGAGAAGAATCAATCCGATCGTCAGCTCGACTGTCCCCGCGATGATCAGGAAGGCAGTATCGTCGACGCCTGACAAGCCTATCGCGGGAAAGAAATTGAAGTGATGTTCGGCGAGAAACGCGAGTCCCATTGGCAGGTTCCAGAGCTTCTCGGTGAAGGCAACGACGATGATTCCTATAGCCGCCGAAGCGCGTAACACCGGAACGACGTACGGAATGAGCGCGGGGATCGGCCGGTGCAAACGTTCCATCGCCATGTCGAAGGCAAGCGCTCCGCGTCCCGTAACGAACAGGAAGAAGGCAACACCGAGAATCTCCGTGTGTTCGATCAGACGCGTCGGACCGAAAAGGACAACTCCAGCCAG